>JAYVQB010000120.1:0-9530 GCA_043757085.1 Verrucomicrobiota bacterium | reverse complement strand
CCTCGCTTGCCATGCTTCCGGCACGGAACAGTTTCGCGGTTTTCGATATCCTCGGCGGGATGAGCGGCGGCTTTACCACCCCGCAGGATCTGGTGGTCGCAAAGTATCTCTACCCTGAGGACAAGACGGTGGATTTTGTTTACCGCGCCATGGTCGCGGATGATTACCGCAACCTGCCCCACACCCTCCATTCCCTTGCGCATCAGGAGATCATTTCGGCGGTCTTCGCCACCAGTTACGATCCGGAGCTGGCTCCCGAAAAGCTCAACCTTCCGCTGAGTTTCTTCTGCGGGCAGCGGGCTGTGATGATGACGCGTTCCTCGTGGGATAAGGACGCGACTTTTTTGACGATGCATGTTCGTGGGGCGAGCGGCGGGCATCCATACCGCGATCGAAATGGAATCATGCTCGCGGGCAAGGGCCGCCCTTGGATTACCATCCCAGGGCATGGAGGCGAGGTGGACGGCCGCTTGTGCAACACGGTCTTGATTGACGGGGCCGATCAAAGCAACACTACGCCGGCGCGGGTGGTTGACTTTGTGGACAAGCCCCTGGCGACTTTTACCGTCGGAGACTCGAAGTATTGCTGGGACTGGGTCTGGAGCGAGACCGGCAAGACACCGGAGGGAAACCGGACAACCCGACTGGATATCGAGAAGGGAAACATCGCGATTGGCGATTCGTGGAAGACGGTGGAGCAGTGTTTCAACGACTTCGCTTTCACCAAGGTCCCCGCGAAGATCTATCAGGAGCCGCTGAAATACCGCCCGGATTGGGTGGCCGTGGACGGCATTTATTCGGCCACCATTCGGCAGATTAACACCCCAGTGCTCAAGTCCTTCCGGACGGCGGGCCTCGTGCGAGGCCCGCGTCCGTATGTGTTGATTGTGGACGATATCCAGCGTGACTGCCTGCCTGCCCGTTACACTTTAAACCTAAACCTCGAGAAGGATCTGGTTGCCCCCAAAATCTCGCCTCCCGGAATAACGCCTGGCGACTTGCTCTTCACGGGCATCCATAGTCTGGATGGCGGCGGAGCGATCAAAGCGGGCGAGCCGGCACTGCTCATTCGGTTGCTGGGGGCCAAGGGAAAACCACTGCCGGCCGTGACGAGTGAAATCGATAAGCAAAAAATCCTGACGCTTTCAACCAAGGCTGCCGCGCCTGACTTCAAGCTGCTGCTGTATGCGTTCAAGGGGGGAGAACCGCTCCCTGAGACCAAGTGGAATGCTGCGAAAACCAGCGTGACAATCGCCTTTCCGGAACAGAAGGACACGATTGTCTTCGCTCCTGCAAAATCGGGCAAAACCGATTTTAAGATCACCCGCGGCGGTGCGGAGATTGCCGCGGTCAACGCACCGGTGCCCGCGTTGAAGGATCCTGAGTCAGACCTCTTGACGGCGGAACTCAACAATCTACCAAAAAAAGTCGCCGCGTTGAGCGGATTTGACCCGGAGAAACTTCCGGGCCTGATTGCCTCCTGGAACTTTGATGGAGTTAAGAATGGAGCCTATCCTTCGGGGCAAGCCACCGTGCCGTCCATTCCCGTGGGAGATACCACCCTGGAGCCGGGGATCTCGGGTCAGGCAGTCAACGTTCCGAAGAGCGGCCTTGTCGTGCCTTTGAATCTAAAAGGTCTGCTCGATCAGGACGCGACTTTTTCCTTTTGGGTGAGATCCAACAGCCCGCCAAACGCGGGCGATGTGATCAGTGTAAACGGTTTCTATGGCTTCACCCTGTCCCTGCTACAGGGAAGCCTCGGCCTTAATGCGATGCACAAATGGGTTAATGGCGGCTCCATGAGTTCCTCGTTGCTCACCGGTTGGACTTATTATGCCATCACGAGCGATGGCAAAGCACTTAGGTTATATTGCAACGGACGCCTGCACTTAACCCTGCCTGCTTCGGAGAAAATATCATTCGCTGATAAGTTTGTTCTTGGAGGCGGCTCTTACGGGGGATTCCCCGGCTCCTTCGATGACTTAAGACTTTATAACAGGGCCTTGGATGCTGATGCTATCCAAAAGATTTACCTAAAGACGCTTCGGGATCGCTAAATGTCATTTGCTCATCAAGCCGCGCGCCGCGACATAGCCAGCGCGCAAAAACTAACTCACCCTCCACATGAAACTCTCCCGCTCACTGCTCACCGCCGCCTGCTTGGCTGCCGCGTCTGTTTTCACCCAAGCCGACCCCGCCGCCGATGCGAAAGCGAAGAAGACCGCCAATGAAATGGCGGTGCTAACACCGGAGGAAGAGAAGGCCACCTTTGTCCTGCAAGATGGCTTTGTCGCTGAACTGGTCGCCGCAGAGCCCCTAGTAGAAGAGCCAGTGCTCACCGTTTGGGATGGCAATGGCGCGATGTATGTCGCGGAGATGCGCAGCTACATGCAGGACGAAAAAGGCACGGGCACGAAGACGCTGCGCAATGGTCGCATCAAGCGGCTGACGTCATCAAAGGGAGATGGCATCATGGACAAGGCCACGGTGTTCGTGGATGGCTTGAACCTCCCGCGCTCCATTTTACCGCTGGCAGATGGCATCGCGATTCAGGAGACGGATTCCACCAGCGTTTGGTTCTATCGTGATACCAAAGGCACGGGCGTGGCGGATGAGAAGAAGCTGCTTTTCAAAGGACGTGATGGCGATGGCACGAAGTCCGTCGAGCATCAGGAGAGCGGTCTTGATTGGAATCTCGACAACTGGATTTACAACAGCTACGGGCGGGAACGGTATCGCTTTACCGATGGCACTTGGAAGGCCCAAGGCACGCGCGGTTTGTGGTCGCAGTGGGGCATGACGCATGATGATGAAGGCCGTGAGTTCTTCTCGGAAAACAGCGTGCCCGCGATGGGCTTCAACATGCCGCGCCAGTATTGGAGCCTGCTCGACAAGATCAAGGACAACGGCGCGAAGGGTGATGAACCCATCACCCTAGAAAAATCCTGGGACCCTTCTTTCCTGATGGCGAAGAACCTCTGTGCGCGGGATGACCGCAGCGCAACGGCTCCAGAACGCAAGGTGCTCACCGCCCTCTGTGGCCAAAGCGTCTTCCGGGGCACCGCGCTGCTCCCGGACATGCGCGGGGATTACTTCTTCTGCGACCCCACGATCCACGTCATCCGCCGCGCGAAGATTGAGAACAAAAACGGCCGCCTCATGTTTAGTAATCCTTATGGCGAGGGCGAGTTCCTGAACTCCACCGACATCCTTTTCCGTCCTGTGAATACCGCCACCGCGCCGGATGGCTCGTTGATCATTGTGGATATGTATCGCGGTATCATTCAGGACGCTCCATGGCTCAGCGAAGGCCCGCGCAAGTTCATCAAGGAATCCGGCCTCGGCGCTGTGAACCAGCACGGGCGCATCTGGCGCATCCGGCACAAGGATGAAACCCTGACAGCAGTTCCGCAGATGCTCAAAGAATCCACCGCTGAACTGTTGCATCACCTTGAAAATCCAAACGGCTGGTGGCGTGACACCGCCCAGAAGCTTCTCATTCTGCGCCCTGATCGCGAGAGCATCGCGCCGCAACTGGCCGAGATGGCGCGTTCCCACGCAAATCCCATCGCCAGACTTCATGCGCTCTGGACTCTCGAAGGCATGGACAAAGCGGATGCTGCTCTGCTGCTCGCCGTGATGAAGGACACTGATCCTCGTCTGCGCGCCGCCGCCGTTCACATCAGCGAACCGCTCCTTATTAAGAAAGACACGGCCATCTTTGATGCCATCGCCACCCTCGCGAAGTCAGAGAAGGAGGCGGAAGTTGCGAAGCAGATCATCCTCTCGCTCGCCTATGTGAAAGACACCAAGGTCGTGGCCATTTGTGACGAACTCATTGAGCGCCACCTCACGCATGAAGGCGTCTTCCTCGCCGCGTGCCTCGTCTTCTGGAAACAGCCAACGCCTTTCCTGCAACGCATCAAGAGCGGTGAAGCGCTGCAGACGATCCAAGACGCCGCCGAGCGTGCCCTGGTCGCGGCACGATGGACACAAGGCATGGCGCAGTGGGATCGAGCGCTGAAACTGCCGAAGGACATGCCGAAGGAACGGCAGCAGCTCATCAGCAAAGGCGAAGACATCTTCTACACCACCTGCGTCTCCTGCCACGGCCCAGACGGCAAAGGCGTCACGCTGCCGGGAACGGACCTGGCCATCGCTCCCGCGCTCGCTGGCAGCGTCCGAGTGAAAGGTCCTGCTGCCGGAATGGTGCCCGTGTTTATCAACGGTCTGCTCGGCCCCATCGAAGGCAAAACCTACCAAGGGCAGATGATGGTCCCTGGCGTCGCGCTCGGCATTACCCGTGATGATCGAATCGCCGAAGTCCTCAGCTTTGTCCGTTATGCCTGGGGCAATGCAGCCAGCAGCGTGACGAAGGAGCAGGTGGCCGAGTTTCGCAAACTGCACAAAGACCGGGCGACCCCCTGGACTGATGAAGAACTCAAGGCTCTGAGCGCTCCGAAATGAGTGGACGGTGCCTTTCAACCACAGGACACTCTGCAAACGTCAGCAACCCTTTCTAAGTCATTGCCCTGAACCTCACGGACATCTTCGGCCATCTGCTTGGCTACACCGGTCCCGCCGCTCCGTGGGACACCTTTACCCTCTCGCGGGAGAAGCACGTCGAGGTGGATGGCCAGTTCGCTGATGTCGTGCCGAGGCGCTGCCAAGCAGACAAGGAACAGTTCGTCATCGCCCTTGAAGGCAAAGGCTCGCGTGATCCACTGGATCGCCCCTTCGCCGGACGGCGCATGTCTGCCGTGAATGTTGGCAATGTGGGAATCAAAGAATAGCGTGACGTCAAAACTTGCGACAGATCAAAACAGAGGGCTAGATACTCCATGCCGTCTTCTAAACTCAAATCCTTCGCCGACTACAAGGCTGATGCCACAAATTGGATCACGCTGGCATCTGGAGAATACTACCCGGACATCCTCGTTGACGCCTGTGAACTCTATAAGCCTGTCCTCGTCCTGTTTGGGCAACTGCTGAAGACTTCGGAATCATCAACACGCCTATTTTTGCAGATCGCCGAGCAGACGAATGGCTGGATGCGGGTGCAACTCGCCAGGGTGTTCCGCAAATACGTCAGCCCGGAAACACCAGTCGAAATGTTAAAGCAGAAGTCTAAAGCCCAGCACATCTGCGATGAGTTTGGTAAAGGATTTCGTCCCATTCAAAAAGTTCAGGCATCATTTTTAACTCGCCCGATCCCCGACGAGGCTTTGTGCGCCGTCTTGTGGGAGTATAAGGATCGCGGCAAGAAGGGCTATGACCTGACGGAGAAGTTCTTCGCACTCTTTCGCAGCACCTTTCCCGATTTGCCTCTCACGGGTCCCGAACGTGCTGGAAAAGACATTTTAATGGGCGATGTGTTTCCCAAATATCCAAAACCAGACCGCCCGGTTGACTTCATTATCCGAAGTCCAGGAAGTGGAGATGTGCTGGCCGTTGGACTTGCCCGATACGATTCGGATCGTGGTGGCGCACAGGAGGACGACAGAACGGGCGGCTACCGGAATTGCGCCGATGAAATCCTCAGTTACGCCAAAAAGCATGGCCTGCGCACGAAAATCATCTTTATCAATGACGGTCCAGGCTTGTTGCTGGGGTCGATGTGGCAGGATTACGTGGCCCTGGAAAAATCGAAGGCGGGCAGGATCATGGTCGCCACACTTCGCATGGTGCCGGACCGCATCACTCGCGAGTGGCTGGAATCCTAACTCTCTCTTCGCATGGCAACTGGCATTCCACTGGCAAACGGGCGGTCTAAAAGCAGTCGCAGCAAGGCGATTGATGCCAACGGCCATCGCGCTTCCATCGACATCACGTTGACTTATGAGGGCAAGAAGAGCGAAAGCGACATTCTGGCGACTCCACCAGCAAAACTGAAACGCGACGCCCGAGCTGGCGTGAAGTGCGCTGCTCCAAATCAACTCCACTTTGGTGAGAACCTGGCCGTGCTGGCGTCGCTGCTCAACAATCCCGAGATTCGTGGCAAGGTGCGCCTCGTTTACATCGACCCGCCTTACGCGACCAAGAGCGTGTTCCAGTCACGTCAGCAGAAAGACGCCTATTCCGACTTGCTGGAGGGAGCGCATTATATTGAGTTCCTGCGTGAGCGATTGATCCTGTTGCGCGAACTGCTGGCCGAGGACGGCTCGATCTACGTTCATCTCGATGACAACATGGCCTTCCATGCTAAGGCAGTCATGGATGAGGTTTTCGGAGCCTCAAACTTCCGCAACTGGATCACCCGCAAGAAGTGCAATCCCAAGAACTATACGCGCAAGACCTTTGGAAACGTCTCTGATTACATTCTGTTCTACACGAAGAGTGCCGAGTATGTCTGGCACCGCCCGGTAGAGGCATGGACAGACGCTCGAGCCAACAAAGAATACCAATACAACGACTCCAAAACTGGCCGCCGCTACAAGAAGGTGCCAGTTCACGCTCCCGGCATTCGCAATGGCGAAACGGGGCGGCCATGGCGCGGCATGATGCCTCCTCCGGGCAAGCATTGGCAGTATAAGCCGAGCACGCTCGATGAAATGGACGCTCGCGGGGAAATCTACTGGTCGCCCAACGGCAACCCCCGCCGGAAAGTATTCTTGGATGAAAGTGATGGGATTCCTATTCAGGACATCTGGCTCGACTTCCGAGACGCTCATAATCAAAACATCCATATCACTGGTTATCCCACCGAGAAGAACCCAACGCTTCTCCAACAGATCATTGAAGCATCCTCTAACGAAGGCGACTTGGTGCTCGATTGTTTTGCCGGTTCTGGAACCACTCTGGCAGTCGCCCACAGCCTGGACCGTCATTGGATCGGCATAGATAACAGCCCAGAGGCTATCCGAGTCATTCTGCAGCGTTTTGACCAAGGGCTGGAACCCATGGGAGACTTTGTGACAAAAGCCCCCCAAGATGCAGCAGAACCTGACTTGTTCGCTGACAATATGGAACCAATGCCCAAGGCTGCCGTAAACGGTCGTCACACGCCTATACGTGAGTTCGAGATGTGGGAACAACAACTTCACTGATCACCGCGAGCCAGCAGCAGCCCCACCGCAACATCCTCGACTGGCTGCGCACGGAATACACGAACAGCATCGAATCCGCCTGCGCCCTCGCCGCCGAGGCCCTGAAGCTGGAGCGCACCTTGAGCGATCTCGGAATAGGGGTAGGCGACATTTCTTGACTGAAACAACGTTCGTTTGGTGGGTTGTGTGAGGATCAACAGACAGGTTGGCATGGGAGCACACAACACAAGATGATCGAGGTTGTTTGCAGTTTGCTTTCGACTTGGGTGCCAACTCTGTCAAAAAATGTCGCCTGACCCCTATTTCCGCGCAACTTCGCTTTTCACCATTTCGCCGAAGCACGGAACTGACCCTTTTCCTTCACGAACGCGACATCAATCTGCCCGAGCGCTCCATCGGAAGGCCGTGCCAGGTAGCCGAAAAAATCGTAAGGGACAAAGCCGATGCTTTTCATGTGCAGAATGACGTCGGTGAAGTCTGGAGTCTTCGGACCCCAGAAGTGAAACATCCCAAGTTCCATGATGATGACGTCGCATTGCGCGACGACCTGCGAACCGCCTTGGATCACGGCGAGATCGCCGCCCTGGCAGTCGGTCTTGAGGAGAACCGGCCCTTCCAGCGGGGCAGCGCCGCACGCCGCGTCCAGCGTCCTGACATCAACTTTTCGCAGACGGGGATCGCCCGCGTCCACGCCCGTGTGCATCAGCGAAGAACCGGATGCGTCCTGGGGAATGATGATGGTGGCATCGCCGTCGGTCGCTCCGAGCGCGCACATCTGGTATTCCCCCCGCAGCTTCTGCATCAGTTTTTTCAAATGCGGTTCGAAGTCCCTCACGGGTTCGAAAAGAAAATAGTAGGCGTCGGGAAACGCCTGGTAAATCGCCGGGGTGCCATAGGCGACGCCCACATCAATGATCGTCTTTGGGCGGAAGCCGACGGCGTTCAAGTGGGCGAGCACATCCGTCATCTTGCGGTTCATATTTTTCTCGGAATAGGGGTCAGGCGACATTTCTTGACTGAAGCAACGTTCGTTTGGTGGGTTGTGTGAGGATCAACAGACAGGTTGGCATGGGGGCACAGAACACAAGATGATCGAGGTTGTTTGCAGTATGCTTTCGACTTGGGTGCCAACTCTGTCAAGAAATCTCGCCTGGCCCTGTTTCCTGATTCCTATTTCCTGATTGACTTTCTCTGCGTGACCCAAGACTCTCATCCACATGAAACTTTTCCTTGCCCTTGCCCTGGTCCTGTCGCTGAACGTCGCCGCGCAGACCGCACCGCGACATCCCTTTCCCCAACACGTCACGTATGCGCCGGGCACGATCAAGCCCACCAACTTCACGCAGGCACAGCAAGACACGGACGTGCGCAACGCCTATGCCGCGTGGAAGGGCAACTTCGTGCTGGCCGTGGACGCAACGCCTCTGCAGCAACGGATTGCGTTTGGCAAAGCGAACCCGAACCGAGCGAAGACTGTGTCTGAAGGGCAAGGCTACGGCATGGTGATCACGGTGCTGATGGCGGGCCACGACGCGCAGGCGCAGGTGGTCTTCGATGGCTTATGGCACTTCGTTCGCGCAAACCCCAGCAGCGGTGACAATCGGCTGATGGCCTGGGAGATTCCCACCGCCCAAGGCGACACCCCTGACAGTGCTTTCGATGGCGATGCCGACATTGCCTATGCACTGCTGCTGGCCGACAAGCAGTGGGGCAGTGCCGGTGCGATCAACTACAAGGCGGAGGCGCTGAAGGTCATTGCGGGTATGAAGGCCGCGACCATCGGTGCCACCAGCAAGCTGCCGCTGCTCGGCGATTGGGTGAAGGACTCCAGCTACACGGAGTGGCAGACGCGCAGCTCGGACTTCATGTATGGCCACTTCCGCGCCTATGGCCGTGCTACTGGCGATGCCACTTGGTCGCTGGTGGTCAAAGCCACGCAGTCGGCAGCGACCTCACTGCAAGCTGCCTTCAGTCCGACCACTGGTTTGCTGCCCGACTTCATCGTGGCGAAGAGCATGAAACCTTTCGTGCCCAAACCCGCTCCGGCCAACTTCCTAGAGGACGCCAACGACGGCGCCTTCTACTACAACGCCTGCCGCGATCCCTGGCGCATGGCCACGGACGCATTGCTCAACAACGATGCGGTGTCGCTGACGCAAGTGCGCAAGATGTCGGCATGGATCGCCAGGACGACAGCAGGTGATCCAAGAAAGCTGCGTGCTGGCTACAAGCTCACGGGCACGGCGGTCAGTGGCAGCAACTACTTCACCACGGCCTTCGTCGCTCCCTTCGGCGTTGCCGCGATGACGAATGCGTCGCAGCAAGCATGGCTGAACCGCGTGTATGCCAGTGTTCGACTGGCACGCGGGGACTACTATGAGGACAGCATCAACCTGCTGTGCCTGCTCACCATGACCGGCAACTTCTGGGACCCGACGCTGGTGCCGTAGTCAGACTTTGGGGTGCGCAGCCGCGAAGCGAATG
>JAYVQB010000119.1:0-2458 GCA_043757085.1 Verrucomicrobiota bacterium | reverse complement strand
TGGATTGTCAAAACTTCAATGGACGTGCTAACTTCAAGATGTCATGCAAGTCACCTTGGAAATGCCGGATCAAGTCGCCCACCAATGGGGGGCAACTCCAAACGTGATTGGCCGTCATGTCATGGAAGATGCGGCAATTGAAGGTTATCGCGCCGGACGCCTTTCACAGCGGCAAGTAGGCACGATGTTGAGCCTAGATTACTGGCAGACGGAGGCTTTTTTGAATGAGCGCGCTGTTCCGCTGAATTATTCCGCCGCTGATCTCGCCGCTGACAACGCCACGTTGGATAAAATTCTTGCCCGTCCGTGAGCGTCGTCGTTTCCGACACTTCGCCGTTGCACTATTTGATTCTGTGCGATGCGGAACACATCCTGCCAAAATTATTCCGGCAAGTGGTGATTCCACCTACGGTTTTCCGCGAATTG
Source organism: Verrucomicrobiota bacterium (assembly GCA_043757085.1). Taxonomy (GTDB): domain Bacteria; phylum Verrucomicrobiota; class Verrucomicrobiia; order Verrucomicrobiales; family Verrucomicrobiaceae; genus VFKE01. Next base: position 2,032 of record JAYVQB010000119.1, on the reverse strand, counting down.
CAGCAACCAAACACACCGCCGCTGGTGCGTCAGTGGGCTGCCGTGTTGCCAGCGTGGGTTGTTGTTCAGGCTCCAAAAACAGTGAAACTCGTGCTGAACGTGGATGCGGGCGAATTAGAGGCCATCTGTCTTGCGCAGGAAATCCATGCCGACGCTATTTTAATGGATGATCGCGCCGGGCGTAACGCGGCAGTTCAAAGTGGATTAGCTGTGGTAGGGACGATTGGTTTGCTGGAACAGGCAGCGGCCCGCGGACTCATTGATCTGCCGTCCACGATGGCACGAATGAGACAAACAAACGCCCGTCTTGATCCCGAATTGATCCGCGCTGCACTTGCCCGCGACTTGGCCCGTCAGCAAAAAAGTAACTGAACATAAAAAGGGAAATCTGAACTCTCTCTCGTGCGCGATGCCTCACGCTGGGCCAGCCGCTTGAAGTGATACCAACTTGACGTGATACTCGGGGCTATTTTCTGGCATGGCGGAGCCATTTCAGCCTGTAGCGAGGGGTTGAGCCATGCGATACCCCTCGTTAGGGTTTCCCCTCGGTCGCATCGCGGAGCGATGCAAGCACTCAGAGGCTCTGGCATCGCTCCGCGATGCGGAGAGAGTTCTGGGTCTGTCCACGAGGGGTGTCGCGGTGCTCGACCCCTCGCTACTCGCTTCGTATCGCTCCGCGATGAATTGCCAGCGCTCCACTTCAAAGCCAACAGAACTTCGTCGGTTTATACTGTGAGTATCTTTCAATTTTGTATTTCATCGAAAGCAAAACGCGGACGGCCTTTCGACCATCCGCGCTGTGACTTGTTGTTGAATCGACTTTTGAAACTCGTTCGACTTAATACCGGTAGTGATCCGTCTTATAAGGGCCTTCGACGGGCACGCCGATGTAGTCGGCTTGATCTTTCGTGAGGGTGGTGAGCTTCACGCCGATCTTTTGCAAATGGAGGCGGGCGACTTCTTCGTCGAGCTTTTTCGGCAGGACGGTGACGCCGATTTCGCGGCTGTCTTTGGTGGCCCAGAGTTCGATTTGCGCAAGCGTTTGGTTGGTGAAGCTGTTGCTCATGACGAAGCTCGGATGGCCGGTGGCGCAGCCGAGATTGACCAAGCGGCCTTCGGCGAGCATGTAAATGCTGTTGCCTTTGGGGAAGGTGTATTTGTCCACCTGGGGCTTGATGTTGAGGCGCTTCACGTCTTTGCGATCGTTGAGTTTATCGACTTGAATTTCGTTGTCGAAGTGGCCGATGTTGCAGACGATGGCCTGATCTTTCATCTTCACCATGTGTTCGACGGTGATGATGTCCTTGTTGCCCGTGGTGGTGACGTAGATGTCGCCGGTGCCGAGGGTGTCTTCGATGGGCATCACGCGATGGCCTTCCATCGCGGCTTGCAGCGCGCAGACGGGATCGATCTCTGTGACGATGACTTGTGCGCCCATGCCGCGAAGGGCGGCGGCGCAGCCTTTGCCCACATCGCCGTAACCGCAGACGACGCCGACTTTGCCGGCGATCATGACATCGGTGGCGCGCTTGATGCCGTCGAGCAATGATTCGCGGCAGCCGTAGAGGTTGTCGAATTTGGACTTGGTGACGCTGTCGTTGACGTTGATGGCGGGGAACAGAAGCTTGCCTGCTTTGGCCATTTCATAGAGGCGATGCACGCCGGTGGTGGTCTCTTCGGAGACGCCTTTCAAGTCTTTGACGATGGTGTGGAAGATGCCGGGTTGGTTTTTCGCGATGTCTTTGAGGAGGTCTTTGATGACCTTGACTTCAAGATTGTCGCTCGGGCTATCGACCCATTTGTCGCCGTTTTCCATTTCGTAGCCTTTGTGGATGAGCAAGGTTACGTCGCCACCGTCATCGACGATGAGTTGCGGGCCTTTTTCACCGGGGAAGATGATGGCCTTCCAAGTGCACCACCAATATTCTTCGAGGGTCTCGCCTTTCCAGGCGAACACTGGCGTGCCGGACGCGGCGATGGCAGCGGCGGCGTGGTCTTGGGTGGAGAAGATATTGCACGAAGCCCAGCGGAC
>JAYVQB010000118.1:0-2473 GCA_043757085.1 Verrucomicrobiota bacterium | reverse complement strand
AGTTCCCTGCCGTCGGCCTCGTCGGCCCGCGCCAGTGCGGGAAGACCACGCTCGCGAAGGCGATGGGCGACCTCTACTTTGATATTGAGCAGCCCGCCGAACGCGCCCGGCTCGATGTCTTATGGGATGACATCGTCAGCGGGGACAAGCTGGCCGTTTTCGACGAGGCGCAAACGTGGCCTGAGCTTTTCTCGCGGCTGCGCGGGGCTATTGATGCGCGCCGCCGCGTGAAGGGCCGCTTCATCCTGCTCGGTTCCATTTCGCCTGACCTGATGACACAGGTGAGCCAGTCCCTCGCGGGCCGCATGGGGCTGGTGGAACTCACGCCGTTTCATGCCGGCGAGACGGACGCGGACACACACGATCACCTCTGGCGCGTCGGCGGTTTCCCCGAGGGCGGTTATCTCCACGCGGCGGATTATCCGCGCTGGGAGTCGAGCTATTTGAAAATCATCGCCCGCCGCGACCTGCCGATGTGGGGGCTGCCTGCGAAACCCGTCGTCACGGAAAAGCTCTTCCGGCTCCTCGCCGCCGCGCATGGCGCGAACCAGAATGCGACCGAGATCGGCCAGCCGCTTGGTCTCTCGTATCACACGATCCAGTCCTACCTCGACTACCTCGAAGGCGCGTTTCTCATTCGCCGCCTGCCGCCTTTCCATGCAAAAATTTCCAAGCGCCTCATCAAAGCGCCAAAAATTTACTGGCGCGACAGCGGCGTATTGCATCACCTTCTTGGTCTCGGAAAAAAGGACGATCTCATCGCGCAACCCTGGGTGGGCGCGAGCTGGGAAGGATGGATCATCGAACAAATTCTGGCCGACCGCTCCTCACGCGGCGTGGACACGGCGGCGTCTTATTTCCGCACCAGCGACGGCTTGGAATGCGATCTCGTGCTCGAAAGCGGCGGCAAGCGCGAACTCATCGAGATCAAGCTCACCACCTCGCCCTCGACAGAAGACCTTGCGAAACTGCGCAAGGTGCAGTCGCTCATCGGCGCGGACCGCATTGTCCTCCTGACCCGCGCGAAACAATCCCACACCGGCGGCAAGGCCTGGATGTGCAATCTTTGTGATTATCTGAAGGCACAAGCCTAAATGAAAATGCCAATATCCTCCGAGGACGCTTAGTGAAAGGAATCACTGATATTTCGCGAGCAATTCCGCAGCCTTATCCGGCGCGACGGCCTCGTGGAAATCATCCTCGATCATGCATACCGGGCCAGTGCCGCAGCTCGCGAGGCATTCGGCAAACTCGATGCTGTATTTGCCATCGGGACTCACTGCGATTGGGTGATGATGATCTGTGTGCGAGCGGTCGATGTTTGCCGTTTTGCAGAGCGACTCCATCAGTTCGTAGCTGCCCGCCATCGCGCAGGAAAGCGTGCGGCAAACTCGGATGTGGAACTTGCCCGGCGCGGTCTGGCGGAAGCCGGGATAGAAGGTAACAACCTCAAGCACTTGAATCGGCTCCAGCTCGAGTTTGTTCGCCACCCACGTCACAGCTTCGTCATCAATGTAACGGAAATGATGCTGTATAAGGTGTAGCAGCGGCAGCACAGCACTGCGCTTCGAGACGGGGTAATGCGTAATCACCTCGTCCATTTTAGATTCAAGTTCTGTAGGCACTTCAAACGGCATGTCTTGTCTGGGAAAAATTACCGGTCGCACTCGCCCATGACGAAGTCGAGACTGCCGAGAATGGCAGGCACATCACTGACCATGTGGCCGGGCAAAAGTTTTGACAGGATGCTGAGGTTGACGAAGGATGGGGCGCGGATTTTGAGGCGATACGGGACGCCGCCGCCTTTGCTGCATATATAGAAACCGAGTTCGCCCTTGGGGTTCTCCGCACCGAAATAAACTTCACCGACGGGCGCATCAATGCCCTGCGTAGCGACGATGAAGTGATGGATGAGTTCTTCCATCTTCATGAGCACGCCTTCCTTTTGGGGCAGTGAATTCTTCGGATCGCTGACATTGATGGGGCCGCCGGGCAGATCAGCCAGCACCTGATTCAAGATGCGGATGCTCTGGCGCATTTCCTCGACACGCACCAGATAGCGGTCGTAGCAATCGCCCGTGGTGCCAATGGGGACATCGAACTCGTATTTGTCGTAGTCGAGATAAGGATGAACTTTACGCAGATCGTGATCGATGCCGCACGCGCGCAAATTGGGGCCGCTGATGCCGAAACTGATGGCGTCTTCTTTGCTGATGATGCCGATGCCTTGCGTGCGGCCAAGGAAGATAGCGTTGCGGGAAAGCAACGCGTCCATTTCATCAATCACGGGCACCACATCAATGAGAAATTTCTTCAAGCCCGTGATGAAGGTCTCGTTCATGTCGCGCGTCTGACCGCCCACTCGGGTGTAACTGGTGGTGAAGCGCGCGCCAGTGAGATGCTCGGTGAGATTGTAGATGATCTCCCGCTGCTGAAAGGTGTAGAGGAAAACGGTCATCGCGCCGACGTCCAT
>JAYVQB010000117.1:0-2478 GCA_043757085.1 Verrucomicrobiota bacterium | reverse complement strand
CGAGCGAGAAGGAACTCCCGCTGCCGCCGCTGACGTTGAGCACGCGCGGGATTTCGGGGTTGCTGCTGTCGGCTCGGAGTTGTTTGATGAGCAGTGCGGCGAGATCATCGGGATGCAATGCATCGCGCACTTGATGGCCGTGACCGCCGAAGCCGAGATATTTCAATGGTCGTCCTTCGCGCCATGAATGAATCCAGAAAGCGACGATGCCTTGGTCTGCGCGTCCGAATTGTCCCGCGCCAGCCATGACGCCGCAGCGGTTGATCCAGACAGGGATGTTGAACGCGCCTGCGTATTCGAGGGCGAGGTCTTCGCTCATTTTTTTGCTCACGCCGTAGAGGGAGAGGGGCGGAGCGGTGGAGAAGGCTTCATCTATACCGTGCGCGGTTGCGCCAACGGGTAGCGGCTTGCTTTCGTCGAGCACAAAGCGCCCACCAGTAGCAAGGGCATCTTGCCCTTGAGCATGCAAGGGCGAGACGCCCTTGCTACTTTTCAGCGGCAACGCGCAGAGCGGCGGAATAGAATAGACACGGCTGGTGCTCAGGAGAATAAATCCCGCACCGCGCGAACGGCAGAACTCCAGCATGTTCACCGTGCCGAGCAGGTTATGTTCGATGACTTGACGGCTGCTGGACTTTCCGTCCAAACCTGCGAGCACACTGGGATTCGCGGCGGCATCAATGACCCAGTCCACAGCGGGGAGCGCTTCAAAGTCGCTCGCGCTGCGCACATCCCCATGAATGAACTTCACACCGAGTTCCTTCAGGGTCGCGCGATTCCGTTCGCTGCCTGCGCGGCAGAGATTATCGAGGCCTAGCAGTTCAATGTTTTCCCATGACTCGCGCAGCCTCCGCAAGATACGGCTGCCGACAAATCCACAGGCTCCGGTGACGAGGATGCGCATTGTTTTCGAGAGCATGCGCCTTGCGCAATGTCAAGTTCTTGAGGAGCGTTGACACATGATCGCGTGCGCCTATGCTCCGCGCCCAATGAGCCAGAGCGAAAGCGTGGAAAACTCCAAAGATGAAAAATGGGCTTCCCTGGTATGGCGCTGGATTTTCTGGCTGCTGGCATTTTCACCGGCGTTTTTTCTGCTGAGTAATATTTTATCGCGACGCCTGCCGCTCCCGTATCAGGACTCGTGGGCGTTTGTGGAGCAATACCGGCATTGGTGTGAGGGGCATTACAGTTGGAGTGAATTTTTTACGCCGCACAATGTCCACCCGTCGGCGCCTGGAAAGCTGGTCTATTTCGCGGTGCTGCAATTCGCCCGGGGTGATGTCGCTTTGTTGCCCCTGGTTTCATGGGCGCTGTCAGTCGTCATCTCACTTGGGGTGCTGGCCTTGTCGCGCTCGCTCTGGCGGGGCAAGGCATGTCAGGGGGCGGGCTTGATGTTTCTTGCCAACCTCAGCATATTCACAACTACGCAAAGTGTGGCGTGGGTTTGGGATTTTGTTTTTCAGAACTTTTTTCCCGGCACCTGCTTGGTGCTTGGCTTTGTTTTGTTGAGCGGAGCGCGGACTCTCTGGTGGCGTTGGGTGTGCGCGGTGTTCCTCGCATTGTTCTCGGCTTTTTCATTTGGCACGGGCTTCGCGGTCGGATTTCTTTTGTGGCCGGCAGTCGCCATGGCGTTGAAAAGCCGGAGCGTCACTTCGCAAGTGGTGCTCAACTCGGCCTGGATATTGTTTTCCGCCACGGCGGGCTGGGTGGCTTTGAATGCATTTGGAACTGGTGAGAGGACCGGCCTCTCGGCGGATGCTGTGCTGTTGAAACCGCTGGAGAATTTTTATTACGTCTTGGCCATGCTTGGCCATACGATCGGGCGGGGGACGGTGTTTGAGCTGGTGCCAATTTGCGCAGCATGGGGCGTCTTATTGCTCGTCATTTTCATGGGTTGCACCACGATCTTGCTGGCGCGCCGGGATATCGCATTGTTCCGCCGCTCCTGGCCCTGGATTGCGTTCTGTATGTGGACGATTTTTAATGCCGCCATGATTTGCCTCGGGCGGTTCGATAGGAATCCTGAAACCGGACTTTCTGATCACTACGGCACCTTCATGCTCTTCATGCCCTTGGGGGTGATCATGCTTGTGGCCTCAGTGATCAAATCCGATGGCGGCGGATCATTGGCCGGGTGGATGGGGAAAATGGCACCAGCTGCGGTGGCGACGTTAATCTTTGCCCACATTTTGAGCTGGAATGACGGTCTTCGGCGAATGGAATTGTTTCACCGGAGGATGTCGTCCAAGCTGGCCGCGATTGATTTTACCACGGCCCTGCCAATGACTCCCAATGTGTTTTACCGCCTTCGTTATGGAGATCGGGCCGCCTCCATGACCCGGTTTTTGATGGAGCGTGACCGGCTTCGCGGGGTGGCTTTTGCGCGTGATTCACTGGTGTCATCATTTTCTCAGGGGACAAGCATGGCATCGAAGCAGGGCAGTTTGAAGGTGGTCGCGGGTATCGACGGTGCGGATG
>JAYVQB010000116.1:0-2484 GCA_043757085.1 Verrucomicrobiota bacterium | reverse complement strand
CGACGCTTCCGGCGCGTTCGTTGTATTCCGTGATGTTCGCGTATTCGTTGCGCAAATACATCTGGATGACTTTTTCGATATGCACGCTCAACTCCGAGAGACGCTCCTCGATTAGATCACGCTGGGTCCAGATGCGGCGATTGATGAGGCTTTCCTCAAAATCGGAGAGATGCATCAATCCGGCAAAACTTTGTCCGAGTCCGACAGGATCAATGATCGTGAATGCGATTTTCCCCGGCGGCGTGGTCGTGAGCAGGCGGAGGATGATGTTGTTCATCACACTGGCCGCACTGGAGTCGCCGGACTCCGCGGTTTCAAAGAGCAGCGACCCCTGCTCTGGGAACGTCAGCGAGAGCGGGATGGTAACGCGGGGAGGACACGGCAAGGCGAGCCGCCGATCGGTTGCGGCGTAGGCCGACAAATCAACATCGAGGTGCGCGAATCGCGTGGAGTGACTGAAGGCCGATGGCGGCGTCCAAGCATCAACCATTAGTGCAGTCCACTCGGGAAATAGCTCCGAGTTCGCGGCGTTCATCTCTTCGATGTCCTGACAAAGCGGCGTCATCTCCTGCCTCCAACCCGTCTCCAGTTCGGTCCAGCGTGAGGATTCTTCTGCCGTCAGTGCGGCCATTTCCGCATCATAATTTTCCGAGGCGGAATGGCGGCGGAGTTCGGCCTCGCTGTTCCATTTTTGCAATATCGTCGTGCGCTCGCCAGTGATAAGATCGAGTTTGCGATGCAGCACTTCGTCTATCTTGGCGATGACTCGTGGAAGCTGGCTCTCGATTTTTTCCTTGGCATTTTTTTTGAACTCCGCCTCCATGCCGCCCACTTTTTCCCGCTGCTGCTGGATGGGAGCGAAAGCTGTTTCGTATTCCTCTTGGATGCGCTGAGTTTTTTGAACATGGCTGGCTTCGGATGCAGCAAGGCACTCGTCGTAAATAACCTTGGCTTCAGCCAGTGCGTCCGCAACTTCGGTCGCAGCAGGTTTGGACTGCGATTGACCGATGAAATAAATTCCGACAACCACAGCAAGCAAAACAGCCGTCACGATCCCGACCGTCACGGATGGAGGCGAGCCAAGGCGAACGGCGAACGCCAGCGCCCCGCCGATCACGAGTATGATCGCCACCAGTGCGGCCAGCGGCACGGCGCGGAAGACGCGCGGCCAGAATAGCTGATCATAGTTGGCGAGACTTTCTCTCGCGGTTTCGATTTTCGTTTGAAGCATCTCCCGCAACTGATGCTGGTCTTCATTCGTCGATGTCGCTGGGGACTTCCGACGGAGCAGTTGCGCAAACGAACCGAAACCGGCGAAAGATTTTCGTGTGCGCTTTTCAAGAGCTGTCAGCAAGTTTTTCAGTTCCGACAGACCGCTCGCAAACTCCTGTGCTTCTGCATTCACGACCTCCAGCTCCGCCGCCTGTTTCTTTTCCAGCTTGAAGCGCTTCATTTGCAGGCCGCCCAGCCACTTGGCGCGCTCCTCGTTGGTGCGCTTGGTGAGATTGCCCAGTCCGACGGTCTGCGCCCGTTGCACTCTCATGCGGCGCGATTCGCAGATCATGCTGATGCGCTCGCTCTCCGCGTGGAAACTGGCGTTCATCCCGTCGGTCTGCGCGATAAGCGCGTTATCAATCTGTCCAATGGCTTCCTGATGCTTGCGATTCAGCGCATAACGCCGCGCCAGCATGTCGCGCGTGAGTTGATCCTCACGCTTCGAGAAATCGGAGGTCGTCTGTTGCAAATTTCGCAGCAATTCCAGGCTGCGGCTGATTTTCAAATCCATGGGCTTACTCACAGTCTTTTCGGGCCTTTCTCAAGATGATGTCAATTTCTTCGATGACCGTCTTCGCTTTCATCACGAGGTCGGGCAGGTGCTCTACAAAACGATGCTCGAACTCGCGGCCCTTCACATCGCGCCAGTAAGTCTGCGTGTGCCGCCATTGGGACATGATATCCTGCACAGACTGGCTCAGATTCGCGGCGCTGACTCGGGTGCTCATGTGGGTGTTTCCGGTTCAATTGGTGGTTGGGGCGCATGACCCGGCGCGGTAATCTCGGCGTAGGATTCCAAAGTCTTTTGCGCTTGAGATAGAAACGCGATTCCATGCGGGACTTCTTGTTCAAGAAAATGGCGCAATGCCTCCAAAGTGCGCGTCAGCGGCTCCGTCATTCCGTCGAAGTCCCGGTTCCATGCTTTCACGCGCCGCAGCTTATCCTCAGCCAAGTCGAGCGCGTGCTTCGACTTGCGCACCGCCGCTTGCTGGGCAGAAGGGGAGTCGATGAACTCGGAGAGCCGAGCTGTGAGCAACTCCTGCTGCGCGCGGTCGTAAACTTTTTTCCACTTCCGCACTTCGCCTTCCCAATGCAGCCGCTGATCATTTTGAATCCATTGGCGCGTGCGCTTCACTTCATCGCCCACCAAGTCCAGCGAGCGGCGCGCCTTGGTCTGGAACACGATCATGCTGGAACGGAAAGATTCCA
>JAYVQB010000115.1:0-9644 GCA_043757085.1 Verrucomicrobiota bacterium | reverse complement strand
TTGATGTCCACCTTGAGGAGGCATTCCGCCGTGCATTCCGAAACCACGGCCCCAAGGAGCCATGCTGCCGGGTTGGCCATGTTCACCGAATTGACCGTGACCAAATCCATGTCCGCGCTGGTCACCATGACCGCCGAATCCGCGTTCGCCACGCTGACCCCATGAGCCTTGACCGCCCCGGGAATTCATACCGCCTTGTGGGCCGAAGCCGTGACCTTTGTGGCCATGTCCGCGATGATGACCGCGTTCCTCGTGAGACTGGCCACCATGTCCGCGATGATGTCCATGTCCTTTATCGGACGGCCCGCCTTGACCGCGACGCTGACCCCACGCACCCTGCGAAGCCCAAGGCGGCATTCCGCCATGATGACCGAAGCTATGGCCCCATTGAGGCGCTTGCCCATTGGCCGCACCCATCATAGGTGGATGCATGTGATGACCATGTTCGGCATTGGCTTGTCCGTTTTTGGCACCACGAGGACCCGGGCCTTGCTGACCTTTTCCATCTGGCTGACCATGCTGGCCGTTGCGATGCGCCGCCATGTTTTCAGCAAATTTCTTGGCCATCGCTTCTACTTTATCCGCTTCTTCGTTCTTGCCATCATGACGAAGTTCTTCGACAAGATGTTTCTTCATGCGCTCTGCCATGGACATGAATTCCTTGCGCGCATCTTCCCGCTTTTGATCGGGTGCTTTGTCAGGTGCTTTGGGCTGGCCTTCATGGTGTGCTGAGGACATGCGTTCTGCATATTCCTTAACGCGCTTTTCCATGCGGTCGGCTTCTTCGTTTTTGCCGTCCTTGCGGAGTTGCTCGATGCGGCCCTTGATGCGTTCGGCCATGGATGCTCCTGATTTTTGACCATCAGGTTTGGGTTGATCCGGGGATTGTGAATAAGCCGCGGCGGTGAATGCCAAGGCGGCCATGATTTGGATGAGGTTGCGTGATTTCATGTGGAGCTTGAAAACCGGGCCCGCGATTAAGTTGCAAAGAAAGTTTAACAAATACTCCTTTCGCCACCGTTGCTCGCCGCCATCACTTCTTGAAACCACTGCCGCTGCATGTAATCTCGAGTTCTCATCATCGCCCCATGAACATCATTCGTTACACCGATTCCGCTTATGCCGACGAACTTCGCCGCCTTGACCGGCGCGCCGAGGCCTCTGATGCCGTTCGTGGAGTCGTGGCCTCGGTGATTCAGGAAATCCGTCAACGCGGAGATGCGGCCTTGATCGAACTGACTGCGAAATTCGATGGTGCAAATCTTACGTCAGAAAGCTTGCGAGTGTCCAATGCGGAAATCGAATCCGCCAGTCGCACTGTGGAGCCGCGTGTGCAGGAAGCACTGGAGGCGGCGCAGCGCAATGTCAGCGCCTTCGCCCATCACAGTCTGCGCAAGGACTGGAAGATGCTCAATGAACAGGGCGCGGAAGTGGGCGAAGTCTTTCATCCCTTCGAGCGCGTCGGCCTCTATGTTCCCGGCGGCACCGCACCGCTGGTCAGCACTTCCATCATGACCGTGGCCATCGCTGCCGCAGCAGGCGTGCCGGAGATCGTCGTCTGCACTCCTTGCGGAAAAGATGGCAAGGTGAACCCCAATCTTCTCGCCGCCCTCAAGCTCGCGGGCGCGACTGAAATCTATCGCGTAGGTGGTTCTCAAGCCATTGCCGCCATGGCTTATGGAACAGAGACGATCAATCCCGTCGTAAAAATTTTTGGCCCAGGCAACAGCTACGTCGTCGAGGCCAAGCGACAGGTGTTCGGCGTGGTCTCGATTGATCTTCTGCCCGGCCCCAGTGAAGTCATGGTGCTGGCGGACAGTTCCGCGAATCCCGCCTTCATCGCTGCCGATCTCCTCGCGCAAGCCGAGCACGGCAAAGACAGCGGAGTCGCTTTCATCACCGATGACGAGAACTTGCTCAATGCTGTGCTGGATGAAATTCAAACACAAGGAGCGGTGCTCAGTCGCCAGCAAATGATCCGCTCTGTGCTGGAGAAAGACTGCATCCTTATCCTCGTGCCCAACCTTGAAGAAGGCGCGCAGATCGTGAACCAATACGCGCCGGAGCACCTCAGTCTCATCACCGCCCGCGAGCACGACATTCTTCCGCTCATCCGCACAGCGGGCGCGATTTTCCTCGGCAACTATTCCCCGGTCGCCGTCGGCGATTTCCTCGCCGGCCCCAGTCACACTCTACCCACTGGCGGCGCGGGAAAGTCATTCCCCGGACTCACCGCCGATATGTTCCAACGCCGCACCAGCATCGTGCGACTCGACAAAAAATCCGTCACCGCCTCAGAACCCATTGTCCGCATCTTTGGCGAGATCGAAGGACTGGATGCGCATGGTGCGTCGGCCAGTGTTCGTGTAGGGCGTTAATGATTGACCTAGTGAAGGTAACTGCGTGTCTTCTGACAAGCCATGCGTGAGCACTTGCACTATTATCGAAACTCCGGCAAATAGTCAGCCCCCCAATGCTGTCCATCCGCAAAGTCACCAAGAGTTTCAATAATCGCGTCCTATTCAAGGAGGCGGACATGACCGTGAATTATGGCGAGCGCGTGGCGCTGGTCGGCCCAAATGGCGCAGGCAAGTCCACCTTGTTTTCGCTCATCCTTAAAGCCGACACACCGGATTCCGGTGATGTCGAGCGTGATGAATGGACCACGGTCGGCTATTTGCGTCAGGAGAGCGAACCGACTGGCGATGAGTCCATCCTCGATGTGGCCACCGGAAAAGCCGGTGAACTTGAGAGACTGGAAACTCTCCTCCGCGAGATGGAAGCGAAGGGCGATGTCAGTTCTCCCGAATACAACGAGGCTCACGCCAAGCACGACGCGCTCCATAACCCGCAGGCGGAGGCCAAGGCCAAGAAAATCCTTCGTGGATTCGGATTCAAGGAAGGCGAAGAACACAAGCCCGCTCGCGAGTTCAGCGGTGGCTGGGTCATGCGCGCGCATCTGGCGCAATTGTTGGTGGTGGAGCCTGATCTGTTGCTGCTCGATGAGCCGACGAACCATCTCGACCTTCTGTCGTTGATGTGGTTTCGCAATTACCTGAAAAATTATCCCGGTGCGCTTTTGCTAATTTCCCATGACCGCGATTTCATGGATGAACTCATTAACAAAGTCTATGAGATCGATGAAAGCAAGCTCACGGCTTATACTGGTAACTACAGTGATCACCTGAAGCAGCGTGAGGAGAACTGGGATCGCGCCATGCAGTCCTACAAGAATCAGCAGCGCGAGATCGAGCAGATGCAGGAATTTGTTGACCGTTTTCGCTCCGTGGCTTCCAAGGCATCGCAAGCGCAGAGTCGCGAGAAGCAGATCGCCAAAATGGATAAGCTGGACAAACCCAGACCATTGAGGAAGGCCTTTCGCTTCAACTTTCCCCAGCCGCAGCGCAGCGGTCAGCGCGTCATTTCATTGCAGGGGATTCATCAGGCCTATGGCGAGAAGAAGGTCTATGAGAATCTCGATCTCGACATCGAACGTGGCGAACGCACCGTTTTGATTGGGCCTAACGGCTCGGGCAAATCCACGCTGCTGAAACTCATGGCAGGAGAGATTCCTTTTCAGAAAGGGGAGCGCAGGCTCGGCACGAATGCCAAGCTGGGTTATTTTTCGCAGCATCGCGGCGACACGCTTGATCCTGACAAGACTATTCTCGATGAAGTGAAGGATTGCGCCCCTTTGCTGCGCGACGATGACATACGCGCTATCCTCGGTTCCTTCCTGTTCAAGAAGGAAGACGTGTTCAAAAAATGCCGGGTGCTCAGCGGTGGAGAGAAGAGCCGGGTCAATCTGGTGAAGTTCCTGGTGGACCCGCCGAACATATTGCTCATGGATGAGCCGACGACGCACTTGGACATCTGGAGCATCGAGGGGCTGATCCTGGCACTGCAACGATTTGAAGGCACACTGGTTTTCATCAGTCACGATGTTCATTTCATCAAGACCATCGCCACTAAGGTTATCCACATTAATACTGGCAAACTCACGGCTTACGTCGGCGACTACGATTATTACCTTGAGAAAACTGGTGCCGAAGAAAATGCACGTGCAGCGGTCGTGGCCGGTTGATATATATCTAAATTAATTTTCCTTATGCATATTAATATGTATTATTGTATGCATGAGAACGACATTAATACTTGATGACGAATTGATCGCGAAAGCGAGAGAACTCACTGGCATCGAAGAAAAAACCAAACTCATCCACATGGGATTGGAGGCGCTCGTGCAGAGGGCCGCTGCCAAAAGGCTCTCGACCCTCGGCGGGTTGATGAGAGATTTTACTGTGGCTCCGCGTGACCGTGGTTTTCATGCTAGGGTCGCGGAGTCACCAGTGAAATATGGAACTCCTGCAAAGCGCAGAAAATGATCCTCGTGGATACATGCATCTGGGTGGACTTTTTCCGGGGGGAGAACGCGGAACTTGCGGAATTGCTTGCTGAGAATGAAGTCGCCATGCACTGGATCGTGATCGGTGAGTTGGCCGCTGGGAATTTGTCCAAGCGCGCCCAAATTCTGAATGATCTGCTCGTCTTAGAGCGCGTGAATGAGGCTACACCGCGTGAAGCACTGGCGTTGTTGGAGAATCAAAAGCTGTATGGCAAAGGATTAAGCTGGAATGATGTGCAGTTGCTGGCCAGTTCGCTTATCCACTCCGTGCCTCTTTGGACGAGGGACGTCCGACTTCGTGATGCCGCGCGAAAGACGGGTGCTTTGTGGCGTTGAGTGCCGGTCTGCCTGATGCAGACTATTTCCCGCCAGTCCATTTTACTGCGTTGATCAGGATGTTCTTGTAAGCATCCAGCTCATGCACTTTGCCATCGTGACCAAGAGCGATGCCGACGATATGGGCCCGGTCATGCTTCGTGATCCAGACGCTTGGATGAGTCTTGTTGTATTTTTTGCTGGGCATAGTTTCAGCCAGCACTTCAATGGAAGCGGTGTTCGCAAGCGGTTCCGGATTCATATGATAAAGTTCATCAATCACGGCAAAGCTAGCAGGCACATCCTTCATGACAGGGTGATTTTTCTGGAGCACATTCACCGTGAATGGCCCAAGCTCGTCATGGCTCTTCGATCCGCCGCCGACGATTCGGGCATTGATCTCCGGCCAATTGCCAAAGCCATACCAAGTGCCGGGATGCAGCATGATGATGCCCTTGCCTCTGGCAGCAAAATCAAACAAGGCGGCGCGATACTCTGGCGTGTCGAGTCCGGCCTTGTTGGTGCTGATGATCGCGACGTCGGCATTCTTTAGTTCTGCGGTGGCAGTGGCGCTGTCTTCGGTCGTGTTCACGGAGAATCCAGCTTTCATTAGGAAATCAGCGTCGTAGTCCTCGAACCATTTTTTGAAATCATGAGACGAACCGCCTGATATAATGAGGACTTTGGTTTTGTCAGGGCTCCATGTGAAAGGGAGAAGCGACGCCTTTGTTGTTTTATCATTGCTCGACGAGGCGTCGCTGGCACCGGGGGGGAGCGGCGAGGGCACCGCTTCTACATCCGCAGTAATGGCCACGGTGCAGGGGCTGATTTCATTATTGAAGCTCTCCAATGCAATCTTTTTGAGCTGGCCTTTCTTCTTCAAATTCACTGCGAAATAACGAAGCTGGCCGCTGCGAACGAGGCCCGCGGTTTGCTCGCTCTTTGGCACATCGGCACTACCGATGTAATCCGCGAAATGATCGCCATTCTTGAGCGTGATTTCTTCTTTGTCGCCGTCGGCAAACTCAACACTGATTTTCATCGCGGGCTTGCCGATCGCCTCATCGCCGCCGTAGGGCCAGGCCCAACCGGCGATGCCGCCGAGGAAGTGCAGGCTGGCGGCGGTGGCGTTTGTGGCGATTTCCACGCGCTGCGGGAAGTCGTGCGCGATTGCGCCTTTGCCACCACCTTTGAGGGTGATGATGTTGTTTCCGCTCGTGGACTTCGTGGGGTCAACTATGAAGAATGGCACCTTGTTAACCATTACATTACCGAATTTGTTCAGCGTTACGGTTTCAGTCGTGGGCTCTTCGGAGCGGAAGATGCCGTGCAGACTATCGGCAGTAAATGCACCCTTCAAATCCATAATGCGGAAACGCGTCTCGCTGCCGCAGATGTAGGCAAGGATGTCGCGAAGCACATCTGGCGGCAGCGCCTCAAAGCCTTCGGGCATAAGCGAGCGTTTAGTGTTCTCGCGAGTTTTGATTTCGTCTTTGCGAATTTCAAATTCACCGGCCTGATTACGCAGCGTGATGGTTGCGGAGTTTTCCTGGGCAATGATACCGACGAGCACGTCACCATTATTCTTTGTGAAGTTCCAAGCGTAGAAACTCGGGTCCACTTCCCGATTTGGATCGACAATGCTGACGAGCAATTCGGCTGGGCCATGCGCGCCCATACCGGTCAGTGCGGGGCCTGCCTTTGCCAAAAGGAGCGCGGGCATCTTGCCCGTGTTATCTTTTTGGTTTGATGCAACGGGCGAGACGCCCGCGCTCCCTTGGAATTCATGGCAGATCGCGCAGGTGGTGGTGAAGAGTGCCTTGCCTTTCACGGCATCGCCGGGTTTCTCAACTTCCGGTGTCAGCTTAGCAATGATGGCATCTTTCTCCTTGGAGGCGGGGCTGATAAGTTTGTTGAGCATCGTATTTGCCTGACGCGCGATCTCTTTGTTCGGATGCGTGCGCAAACGCGCCGCATTCGCGGGGCCGAGGTCTTTCACATTTACCTTGCTGGAAGCAATGGCATCTAACAGGGCCTTCGTGGATTCTGGTCGCTTGAGAATGGCATCGAAGGCCAGAGTTTGGAGTTCAGGCTTCAGCGTGCTGAACATTTCCACTATCATCGAGGCCTGACCTCCGTTCGCCAGTGACTTAATGATCGCCGCCTGTAATTCCGGCGGTGTATTCTGACTCGCCAAAGCGGGAACGCCGAACTTTTTCGCTTCGCGCTCGCCAAGTCCGACAAGCACCTTTGCTGCGCTGATTCTCTCTGCAATAGGCGCCGTGGAGGAGTCCAGCACGGCGCTGAGCTTTGCCATCTCCTGCTTCATCGATTCGGCGAGCACGCCCTTGTTGTCCCACTTCGCAACGAGCGGCAGCGCGGCTCCGGCGGTGGCGGGATTGGCGAGGAGTTTCTTGAGCGCATCAGCGACCGGGGCATCAATAGCAAGCGCGATTTGGTTTTGTTGAGCGATACCTTCGAGGATGATTTTCTTCAAACCATCGGCACTGGATGGGGCGGAAGCGCAGGCGGTGAGGAGATTGATTGCGGTGTTTGTCTTATTTTGAGCAAGTGCATTAGTGCTCACGGCTTGCACGAATGAAGACAACTTGTCAGGAGCTTCGGAACTGAGTGCAAGCTTACACCACTCAATCGGCTGGGAAACATTCGCGGCAGCAACTATTGCGGACTTAGTCCAGTCGTCGGTAGCTTGAATAAACTCGGCGATTCCGTGTTTATAGTCTTCTAAACTTTGCGTGCTGCGACTCAGACTTGTAAATAGTTCTCCAGGGATTGTTAGCTGCCTTGGCCAAATTCCGTTCTGAGCCAAGCCCACAATGCCTTTTCGATTGCCAGTAGCCTCCGCTTCTTCTGAGAGCAATCTCCACGCCTGCTGTTTTACATGTGCATTCGGACTTGTTTCGAGAACTTTAGCCAGAGCTTGGAAATCTTTTCGATCAAGCACCGGCACCTCGAGTTTTTTTGCCTGCTTGTGCTGCACTTTCCAGATGCGGGAGAAATAGTGGTCGCGGTCGGGGCGGACGGCGGCACCGCCGGGGCCATGTTGCGGGCCACGGGTATCGTTGTGGATCACGGCCTGATTGTAGAAGTCCACGATGTAAAGCGCGCCATCGGGGCCGACGCGGTTTTCGATGGGGCGGAACCAGAGATCGTGACTACGGATAAACTCGGTTTCCTCGCGGCCTTTTTCTTTGGCTGACTTATAGGTTACACCGTCGGGCGTGACGAACTCATGGTGGACGATGTTGATGGTGGGCTCTCCGCTGAAGTAACTGTAGTTCCATTTCTCGGGCCAGGTGCCGCCTTCATAAATGGCGCAACCGGCGGAGGCGGTGAAGCTGCCGACCCAGTCAATCTGCACATAGGGCAGTTGCTCCGATTTCATGAGCGGAAAGGTGGGGGCGGCGCGCGGACCGGTGACCTTGAAACTGCTGGTGCCGGGTATTTTTCCTTTCGCAAGCACGGACTCCGGCAGGACGGTGTGCATGAGGAGGTCGCCGCTGGTGGGCTGCGTCCAGAAGCACTGGCCGTCCCAAGTCATGCAGAGGCCCCAGGTGTTTCCGCCCTTGGATGAATATTGCTCGAATGCGCTGCCGTCAGGCTTGAAGCGCACGACTCCTGAGGTGACGGCTCCGAAATCTTTGGTGCCGTCCGGTGAAACGGGATGTCCGGCGCTGTAACCCAGCGTGGCATAAACCCAGCCGTCGAGTCCCCATCGGAGGTTGTTGATGACAGCATGGGTGTCGCCAGTGCCGAGGCCGGTGTAGAGCTTGGTGCGCTTGTCGCACACGCCTTTCCCGGTGGTATCTTCGAGGAACCAGATGTCCGGTGCACTGCTGGCGATGACACCGTTTTTGTAAAAGCAAAAGCTGGTGACGAGTTCGAGCTTGTCCGCAAAGACGTGTTTCTTGTCCATGATGCCGTCGCCATTGGTGTCCTCCAGCCACGCGATGCGATCCTGCGGTTCGCGCTCGAACTTGCCGGGATAGAGAGAGCCTGCGTCTTTCCACGGATCAGTGTTTTGCTGGCGGCGGCCGTTCGGATACTCCGGTGTCTCGCAGACCCACATGCGGCCTTTCTCGTCCCAGTCCACGTTCAAGACTTTGTTCACGAGCGGCTCGGAAGCGACGAGGGAGATATTGAATTCTGGGTGGACTTCGAGTTTCTCCGCAGCCTTCTCCGGGCGGGTCGGCCCACCTTCGACATAGCGGAGGTTGTCGCCGAGTTCGTCGGGCTTGCAGAGTTCATCGGCGTTGGCGCGCTTTCCAGCCCATGCGATGCCGCGCAGCAAAAGCGCGCGGAAGTTCGGGCGCGAGAAGTTCACGTAGTTGTGGCCCGGGATGCAGACGAAGGCGCGGTAATTGTCTTTCTCCCAAGTCCACACCTGCGGCTGGATGTCATAGACGCTGATTTTATTGCCATTGGCGGGGGATGGAGCGGCCGTGTCTTTCCGGACGGCGCGCGGTTTCGGCGTGTAGCCAGCGGCTAGAACGTGAATGTCTGGAGACAAATCCATGTCGTAGTAGATTTCGTCATCCATCTCGAAGTTTGAGCAGTCCTTCGTGATTGGATTTTCGCGGTCGGTGAAATACAGATTCATCGGCCCTTCGAACCATTTAGTCTGGCCACGCAACCATGAGCCTCCGATGAGTTGCTTGTAGTATGCCGTGCCTTCCGGGGAGTCTGAAACGGAACCAGCATGAATCACCACGATACCGCCACCGCGTTTGATGTATTCATCGAGCAGGACCCGCTCTTCCGGTTTGAAGTTCCCGCCGCCATCGCGGTGGATGATGAGGACATCGGTGGCGTCGAGCTGATCCTTAGTGGGGAAATTGTCGCCTCCAGTGGCCTTTGTGCCACGCTCGTTCAGGAGTGTGCTCCAGTCGCGTAGGAATGACGG
>JAYVQB010000114.1:0-2487 GCA_043757085.1 Verrucomicrobiota bacterium | reverse complement strand
AGACTAGCCACCAGTGCCGATCTGTTGCAACACTTATGCTGCAATGCACGGAATGACCCCTTTCCGGCGATTTAGTTGACTGGAAATAGCTGCGTTTTTCAGGTTATTGGTTGCTACTATTTCACTTCATCATCTCATCCAGCAGAGGCTGCATGGATTTCGCCCAGATTTCATAGCCAGCTGCGTTGGGATGCAGTTCGTCGGGCATGATGTCTTTTGGAATCTCGCCTGCGGCGTCAAGGAACTTCGACGTGATGTCAAGATAGCGGGTTTTTTTTTCGTCATCGAATTTGCTGATGATGTCATTGATGGCCGTGACGGCCTGACGGAGAGGGGAGTCTTTGGTTGAACGTGGAAATACTCCCAGAAGCAGCACCTTGGTTCCGGGCAGCTTTTGATGAACGGTATCCACGATTTTCCTGACGCCCGCCGCGACCCACTCGGGTTTTTCATCCTTGCATTGGCCTATGTTATTAGTGCCGATCATGATCACGACCACCTTGGGATGCAGGCCATCGAGAACGCCAGCCGCGATGTGACCAAGAGTATGCTCCGTGCGCTCGCCGGACACACCAAAATCGGCCGGATTGTATTTTTTGTAGAATTTCTCCCACGTGGCTTTGCCCATTTTCGGCCAGCCGTCCGTTATGGAATCGCCGAGAAAAACCAATTTGATGCTCTTGTCTTTGGCCCTTTCTAAAAACTCGGTCTGGCGATTGGCATTGATCGTCGTGGGCGATAACGCGGTTTCAGCCGTGCGCGGGGCTGGAGTCGGTTTTTGCGCTGCCGGTTTGGGGGCCGCGGGTGCCACCTCCTGGGAGAAAGCTGGGCTGCAACTTCCGAGAATTATGGAAATGGCTAAGGCGGTATTTGTTACACGGGTTTTTTTCATAGGAGTGGATGATGCTTGAAGTAATGTTTTTCTCGGGAGTGGTGCACTTGTTGCGATCACGCAGTTCTATCCGCTAAACCCAAGTCGCGAGATGCAGATTGTGGCAGGAAGAGTCGCTCAATTCGATGGATGAAGAGTCGCTTCGTGAACTTCGGGAGTGCTGGGTGTCTGTTCAGCAATCCAGGCGCACTCATCCAAAAATCGTGGTCGGCTTGAATCGCGCAAGACATTGGTAAATTGAGGAAGCAAATCTTTGAGACAGGCCGTTATGGCCAGTTTGATTTTCTCAGGGAGTTCTTGCTCTGGCATGAACGTGCGCAGATTTTTAGCCACCGATTCACAGGTGGATTCTGTGGATGCGAGCGTCAGGTTGAGATCGCGATTGTGGGCTTTCAGGATGGAAATGAACTCAACCGCTGACTCGACCACGACGTGATGTTTTTGATAGAAAGCATGGGAACGCTCCTTGACCGCAGCGAGCTTGCTGATGGCAGCCAGAGCGTCAAAGTCGTCGTGTTGCCGTGGTTCCGGCAAAGGTTGTTTCAGAAAATCAAGCAGTCCCATAAGTGCGTTATATCAAATAAGCTCATTGCGGCAGATGGCAAGCCCATGCTTGGACATTCGTGAGCCACACTTGTGGCTGATTTGGCGTTAGCTCAAGCTGGCGTCACCGGGCTTTCTTCCTTCGCCTTCGGCTTGAAGGTGGAGGCGATGTAAAGATCGCGCAGTTGTCTGGCATCCACTCCCGAGGGGCTTTGGGTCATGAGTTCCTGGCCGCGATTGTTCTTCGGGAAGGCGAGAACCTCGCGGATGCTGTCTTCTCCAGCGGCGAGCATGACGATGCGGTCGAGGCCGAGCGCGAGTCCCCCGTGAGGTGGTGCACCGAACTGGAAGGCTTCGAGAATGTGGCCGAACATCGTGTGTTTTTCTTCGTCGCTCACGCCAAGGATGCTGAACATCTTGGACTGCAAATCGCTCTCATGGATTCGCAGCGAGCCGCCGCCGAGTTCAGTGCCGTTGAGCACCACGTCGTAAGCAAGAGCGCGGACTTCAGCGAACTTGCCAGCTTCGAGCAAGGGGATGTCCTCGGTTTTTGGTCGCGTGAACGGATGATGCACCGCATTCCATTTCTGATCTTCTTCGCTGTAGGCGAGCAGGGGGAAATCGACCACCCAGAGGAAGTTCATTTGTTCCATTCGCTTCTTTAGATCAGCCTGTGCTTCGTGGATGAATGATCTAAACCCTGATTGTTCCCATTCTTTTTTAGTTTCTTCATCAATAGGAACCGTTTGATTCAAAACGATACTTGCGCATTCTAGCCGCACGCGCCCGAGGATAGTGCAGGTGCTTTCCCACGGCCCGGCGACGAAAAAGACGATGTCGCCTTCTTCGAGGTTCACTTTCTTGATAAGCGCGGCTTTTTCTTCATCGGTGAAAAACTTCCAGAGCGGGGATTTGTATTCGCCGCCTTCGCATTTGATGAACGCGAGCTGCTTCACTTCTTTCGGCAGACCGACTTCGTGCGCGACTTCGTTCAGGCGGATCATCTGCCCGGTGGTGATGCCCGCGAAGCCTTTCGCGTTCACGCCGCGAAC
>JAYVQB010000113.1:0-2489 GCA_043757085.1 Verrucomicrobiota bacterium | reverse complement strand
GAGGGGATGGGATAGGGTTTCATGGCGTGCGAATGGTGAACGTTTTGACTGCGGCGGTGCGGATTCTATACCCGGCTTTCCTGTTTGATGACGGCCAGCAAGTCGGGGCTGTCGGCGGTGAGGCGGAGGAGGCGGTTGCGGATGGGGTGGCTGGGGGCGTTGAGGGTAGCAGGGGCAGCTTGCCCCTGATTTTGAGAAGCCAGCAGCCGGGGCTTCCGTTTGGCATAAGGGGCGGGCCGCCCCTTCCACAAGAGCAGGTCGCGCTCGGCCATGTGCTCGCGGAAGTAGCACTCCATCACGCAGGCGTCGATGAGGTCTTCGATGAAGCTGGCGGGGGTGCTCATTTTGCCGACCCTTCTACGATGGCGATTTCCTCGGGCGTCAGGCCGTAGAGGGCGTAAACCAGTTGGTCTAGTTCGCGGTCATCCTTGGTGGTGTCTGCGCTCGCGTTCTCCTTTTTGGCCGTGAGGATGGATTCAACGAGTTCAATGATTCTCGCCTCATGCGGGGCGAAGGAACGCGGCATCGGAAAAATCGCCAGTTCGTTGATTTTGAATTGTGGGAAAATGCCGCGCTGCATTTTGCCGAACTTGTGGATGAACCAATATGAAACCAGACGTGAATTCAAGACCGCCAGAACCAACTCTGGTTTGATGGCAATCCTTATGATGTTCATCGAATTGCGATCGTTAAATACGGTCTCTGAGATCAGGCAGGCGTGGATGCAATATGGGGGCTTATTTGGGATTTGCCTGACTAAAATCCGTGGCGTCGAGTAGAGGTCAAAGTCATTTCTTGGGGCCGCTAGATTCTTCCCGTATTTAATAAATTCACCGCTCCAGCCAATAGCGTAGCGACAAACGTCGCGGCCATCCAAGTATTTAGAGAATCCAGCTTTGGGAGCTGTGGTGTGATAGATCCGTGAATCCTTCATGTCCTTTGTTTGAGAGGGTGTTCCTTTCCCCACTTCGTAGGCAACCAAGCCAGATTTCACATTTGAAATTGAATCTAAGGTGCAGGATCGAGACTCGATTTTCGCCATCAAGTCGCCAGTGTCTCCCGACTTGAGAGCTTCGATGTTGATGATGGTGTCTGCCTGCGAGAGAAACTGGGACTTCGGGGTATCGACAATCAGTTCGGGTTCCGTCGTCCATTCAAGAAGTCGGACGTTTTCGGATTTGGATTGGGCGTCGCCAGTTTGAAAAATCACGATGGCTGCGTCCACGTCGGCACTGGCGAAAACACGGGCGTAGAAGTTGAGAATCGAGACCTTCGATTGCGCCAAAACAAACTGCCGCAATTTGCGGTTGGTATTGATGGTGAGCCAATTGTTGGGAGTGATGAAACAGAGAATGCCTTGGTTCCGTAAAGCACGGCTTCCCGCCTCGATGAAAATTGGGTAGAGATTGACCTGATACTCGGCCAGCGAGTAATTGGCGTAGTAGTAGTCCTTGGCGGCCTGTGTAATTCCTTTGGCTGCACTGTCGCGGGCGAAGACATACGGTGGGTTGCCGATGACAATGTCGAAGCCGTCGGTCAACGAACGGCCAAACATCCAGTGCGGATCAAAGAAGGCGGCTGACGCCTGCGGATCGAAGGCATCCCACTCGGCGAGGTGTTGGGCCTTCTTTGCAACATCTGAGTTCTTGTTGGCTCCCAAGCCATCCAGCAAGGTGTCGGAGAGTTTTTGGCGAAGCGCCTTGATCCGCTTTTGAAGGGTAATTTTCTGGTCGCGACGCTGAATGTTGAAGTGACTGTGGTAGCCCTGCTCGATTTCTTTCTCGATGGGTTCGATCAGGTTTTTGATGAACAGGTCTGGCTCAGGAATCGGCAGGCCAATCAGCGTATTCGCGGCGACGAACTTGGTTTCCAGATTGGGCAGCGGGCGGATGCCGTGGTTGTCCTTTTTGTTGCGGTTGGTCTTCTGGTCGCAGACGAGGGAGATGAAGAAGCGGAGCTTGGTGATCTGGATGGCGATGGGCTGGATGTCCACGCCGTAGAGGCAGTTTTCAATGAGGTAAAGCTTGCGGCCGTAGTCGTCGTTGTTCTCGGCGAAGTTGCTGGCGATTTCGGCAAGTTTTCTCCGGCGCTCTTCCGTGTCCTTGATTTCCTGAGCTTCATCAACTCGGATGCGCTCCCACTGAACGTTGTCGGGGTCGAGCTTGCCAAGGATATAGACGAGCTTGTGGAGGACGCCCATGGGGAAGGCACCGGAGCCGCAGGCGGGGTCGAGGACTTTCAGGCAGTCGATGGCGGCGATGAGGGTGGCGACTTCGGCGGGGGTGAAGGCGTGCTCGCGCTCGGTGTAGGCGAAGAGGAGGTCTAGTCCGGCGCGGGCGTCGGGTTCCTTCATGCGGGCCTTGTCCACGAGGGTGCGGGTGAGGTGGGCCTTGAGGGATTCGTCCACCATGTAGTCCACGATGGGGCGCGGGGTGTAGAAGGAGCCGGTCTGCTTGCGGGCGGTGGTCTTGGTTTCCTCGTTGTAGGAG
>JAYVQB010000112.1:0-2498 GCA_043757085.1 Verrucomicrobiota bacterium | reverse complement strand
AGTGCCTCCAGCGTTACCTTGAATGGAGATGGCACCGTTCCCAACAACGCCGTTCTGATGATTGGCAACACCAACAACTTGGCCGGCACGGCAGGCAATCTGACCCTTGGAGCATCTGGCCCAGTAAACTTGGCTGGCATGATTCAATTCGACATCTTCAACCGCACCAGCACCACCAACACTTATGGAGCAGGCAACAATGATTTGCTCACCCTCTCAGGTGCTGGCGTCGTCAATTTCGCCAGCACTGCGATCGTCAAGGTCAACGACGTGTTCGCCGGTGGACTGAGCACCGGAACTGGTGGAAACACGCTTGCTGCCGGAGATAGCTGGAAATTAATTGACTGGACCACTCTCTATACTGGAGGAACTGGAACCCAACTTGCCACCTTTAGCCTGCCGACGATTTCTGGATTTGGCTGGGATACCAGCAGCTTCTACACCGCAGGAACCATCTCTCTCACTGCCATCCCCGAGCCAAGTCGCGCCATCCTGATGCTCTTCGGAGCCGCAGGACTCCTCCTGCGCCGCCGCCGCAAGGGGATGTAAGACTAGAAGACAGAAGGCAGAAGGCAGAAGACAGAAGGCAGAAGGCAGAAGGCAGAAGGCAGGCGAGACGCCCGCGCTCCCTTTTCAACTTTCAACTTTCAACTTTCAACTTTCAACTTTCAACTTTCAACTTTTCATAATGAACCTCGCCCCGCTTCCGCCACTGACGACAAAGGAATTTTTCCAACGTCTGGGCATCGTTTTTACGATGATCGGCACCTTTGTCACTCTGGCATTTCTCGTCATCTGGCTGGCGACTCCCGTAGTGCCGGGGTCTTGAGCATCAAATACTGAGTAAGGAAACAGCGATCTGACCGCCGAAACACACGGCGACATCAGTCCCTAACGGTGCGGGTCGGTCTTTGTATTGGGCGTTGTATTGCAAAATCAGCCGACCGGCCACATCCACGATTTCCTGGGAGAAACTCACGCGCAGTGGTTCGCGACTTGGCTTGACCCGCTTCCGCTTCGGCAGTGGTAAGTCGCCCGCAGGATGATGCGGAAAATTCACGTTCCAGAATTTTCCGTCGCCGGGAAATGCTGTCAGCAGTTCAGCAATCATTTCGCGTGACCATTGCGCGAGGCGAGCCCAATCCACGGCAAGGTCTTTGATCAGATAGTGGGAGAGTGCTGCTGCAGGGAGTCCGTGATAGGCTGCCTCTCGCGCCGCAGCGACCGTGCCGGACACGGGCAGATCCTGACCCATGTTGCCTCCAGCGTTTACTCCGCTGAGCACGAAGTCCGGCTTGAGATGCAAGCCAAACAAGGCCACGCGCACGCAATCGGCTGGTGTGCCGGACACGCCATAGCGTCCTTCAGCAAGCTGCTCGACGACCAATGGCTCGCGGGTCGTCACCCTATGTCCGCACATGGAACGCTCCTCTTCCGGCGCGACAACAGTCACGGTGGCACCCGGCAGCATGCGCACCGCCGCCTCCAGTGCGGCGAGACCGGGGGCGTGGATTCCATCGTCATTGGTCAGAAGGAAGTGCATGGGGAGGGCGGTTGAAAAGCTGAAAATTGAAAGCTGAAAATTGAAAGCTGAAGGCAGGAGGCAGGAGGCAGGAGGGGCGGTTGAAAAGCTGAAAATTGAAAGCTGAAAGTTGAAATTGGAGAACTGAGAACTGAAAACTGAGAACTGAAAACTGAAGGATGAAGGCAGGAGGCAGGAGGGGCGGTTGAAAAGCTGAAAGTTGAAAGCTGAAAGTTGAAAGTTGAAGGATGAAGGATGAAGGATGAAGGATGAAGGATGAAGGATGGAGGCAAATGGAAGACGGGGGCTTAAAAAGCTGAAAATTGAAAGCTGAAAATTGAAATTGGAGAACTGAGAACTGAGAACTGAGAACTGAAAACTGAAAACTGAAGAATGAAGAATGAAGAATGAAGGCAGAAGGCAAATGGAAGACGGGGCGGTTAAAAAACTGAAAACTGAAAACTGAAAACTGAAGAATGAAGGCAAGAGGTGGAATGGGGCGAGAGTAGCAGGTCAGGTTGATCTTCCTATCATTTCATTTTCAAAATGAACATGGAGCGCACGCGCCCCCGCGTGCTGAAGTCTGCGCCCTCGCGGACTTACGGGAGGGACAGAGCACGTCACGGAACGTATTTCTGGAGACTGCCCATGCCCTTCGTGGGGGCACGAAGAGCTGCACGCTGAGGTTAACCGGTAGGGCGCTGCTGTGTCGGCGCCGAAAATTGAATGGGTGAAGATGATGTGGAGCCGTCCGGGATGAAATCCACACATCAGGGCCATCACGCCAGCAGTTTTATGCGTCGCAACCCAAAAAAAATTAGGGCGCCGACGCAGCAGCGCCCCGCCAAGTTTGCCGATGGCAGGCTGTCCTCGACACTTTAGCCTAAATCCGGGATTGAAATGGCCACAGAGAACGCAAAGAGCACAAAGAGAATCAAATGCGAAGAATGAGTCATTCACCCATTAGGTGAGTTCT
>JAYVQB010000111.1:0-2504 GCA_043757085.1 Verrucomicrobiota bacterium | reverse complement strand
TGAGCCGTTGAGCCGTTGAGCCGTTGAGCCGTTGAGCCGTTGAGCCGTTGAGCCGTTGAGCCGTTGAGCCGTTGAGCCGTTGAGCCGTTGAGCTTTATTTATAGGCAGTAGCATCGGAAAGGATTTAGACAAAAAAAGTTTGGTATTGCAAGCATTCTTTTTTCCTCATTCTTTTTTCCATGTTGTGAAAATATGAGTGTTGGGGGCTGCTAGCCCTCATTTTGGGCGGTTGATTGCTGTGTGTGCAAGCTGTCATCAAGACCTGAGGGCTGGCAGCCCCCGACACCTTTGGGCAAGTGCTCACGACACACTTCGGAAGATGGGACACCAGTCCCGTCAGAGTCCGGCGGGTCTCGAGACCCGCCGAACACTGTCGAAGCTGGAAGCTCTCAACTTCCAGTGCGCACTGGCAGCAAACAAAAAAAGCCGTTCTTGAATCTTCTGAATAAAGCGCCTTGATGTCGCGTTCACTTCTGGCTACCAAACTAAACTCATGAAACACTGCTCCCTATTCACCTCGCTCAGCATCATGCTTGCGCTCACTTCGACAGTTCTGGCTGAAGGCCCTACTGGTTCCCCATTCTATGGCGATGCGCCAGACGAGCATCATCCTTGGGCCATTCACGATCAGAATCGCCCGCAGCCTAAGCTGGTCACGCCCGGCTCATTCAGCACGCCGGAGAAACCGGGCCAGCCGCCATCCGACGCCATCATTTTATTCGGCGGCAGTGAGGCTGATCTGACGAAGTGGGTTTCCGACAAAAAGCCTGACGAAGGAACCAAATGGATCGTCAAGGACGGCGCGTTTCAGTGTGTTCCCGGCTCCGGGTATGTGCGATCAAAAGAAGAATTTGGTGATTGCCAACTCCATGTGGAATGGGCCGCGCCAGCCGAGGTGAAAGGCGATAGCCAAGGCCGCGGAAACAGCGGCATTTTTCTCATGGGCAAGATGGAAGTCCAGGTGCTGGATAACTACAACAACCCCTCATACGCGGATGGCATGGCCTCCTCAGTCTATGGCGTGAACCCGCCGCTGGCCAATTCCTTGCGCCCGCCAGGCGTCTTCCAAGTCTATGACATCATTTTTCGCCGCCCGATTTATGACGGCAACAAAGTGCTCGATCCCGGTTATGTCACTGTCTTCGTCAATGGCGTGCTCACGCAAGATCACACCCAGATTGAAGGCGGCACGGGTCACAAGTCGCGCACCGTCCCTGGCCCCTTCCCGGAAAAAGGGCCGCTCAAACTTCAGGATCACGGCAACCCCGTGCGCTATCGCAACATCTGGTATCGCCCACTGCCACAACGTTCCATCCAAGGCGGAACCGATGGCCCCTTGAGCGTCGAAGCCACTACCGCCAAGCGCAAGGAGATCGCCAAATCCATCCGCGACGACGCGGCGAAACTCCAAGGTCAGGCGAAACTTCTCCGGCAGCTTGAGTCCCTCACCTATGAAGCAGATGCGGCTACGCTGGCCGAATCGGAAAAGTCAGCCACGGCGTTTCTCGATGAAGTCAGCAAGACCAGTGCCGATAAAATCGAGTCCCGCAAAGGCGAGGTCATGCAGCTCAACGAAGCCTTGAAATACCTCATTAAATTCAAATGCATTCCCGCTGATTTCGCTCCTGCGGCGGTCGCTGGAAAAATCATCGCTGAACATGAATGGGACAAGGACAAAAAGGGGGAGAAGAAGTAGCGCAGCATAAACATTGAGAAGGAGCGCGTGTGTGTCGCCAGACCACTCGCCTATTGTTGGATTTCCCGTGTGGCCGCACTCCATATAAATAATTGGCGAGTAGGCTTCGCCATACACGCGCTTCATCTTTTTTAGACGGCTCAAATAAATGCGGTCAATGCTTCTGCAATATCTGAAATAGATTGTGCCTGTGATCCGTCCACAGCGGAACGTCCAATTTTCTGGCAAATGAGGGAATCACCGGCGGGTGGGTCGCGATGAATTTTTCATCGCGCGTCAACAGGATATAATCAGCCGAATAGTGTCCATTGTTCCCCGTGACCGTGGTGGCGATGCGCAGGGTGTGCAGTCCGAATTCCTGCGCGGCACGCTCCATGACGGGCGCGAGATTGAGGTAATGATTCGTGATGTGAATCACGATGATGCCGTCCGGTTTTAAGTGCCGCAGGTAAAGCGCGAACGCCTCGCGTGTGAGCAGATGCACCGGCACCGAGTCGCCGCTGAAGGCGTCGAGTTGCAGCACGTCGAACGCCTGCAGCGGCTCTTGTTCAAGTGACAGCCGCGCATCGCCCAGTGCCAGTTCAAACTTCGCGCCCCGTGCTTCCATATCTTTGGTGAACGTGAACCAATCACGCGCAATGCGCACGACGCTGGGATTGATCTCGTAAAAGCGATAAATCTGCCCCCGTTCCGCGTAACATGCTACTGTGCCGACTCCCATGCCAATCACTCCGACGCGGGCATCTGGCTTTGATTTCAAAGTGCTAAGCGCGATGCCGATTCCGGTGTCGGGGCCGTAGTAAGCGAG
>JAYVQB010000110.1:0-2512 GCA_043757085.1 Verrucomicrobiota bacterium | reverse complement strand
AGTTGGGGATGTTAATCGTGAAAAGGGCATCTCCTTTTTCCGGAAAATGAAGTTCCTTGGCGGAGGTGAGTCCGCTGAGGGCGGCGAAGATGAAGAGTGTCGGCAGGATGTTTTTCATAAGTTATTGGCGGGTAAGTATAATTTTTTAAGACTGGTAATATGGCAAAATACCAAAGTTCAACAATCGTTATTTTGCAGAGTTTTTCGCTGCGAAATCTGCTTTGGCAATCTCCCGAGCAGCCGAGACTAGATGAGTGCAGGCTTCCACGCAGATGAGATGGGGGTTGTCCTTCGATTTAAGTGGGGGCGGTTGTTTGTCGATCGCGAGTGAAGCAATGGGCTGGGCTTGCGCAAGATTCCATGTGATACGACGGAGGCATTTGGTTTTTGCATCGCATTCGCAGGCGATCATGCGTTCGGCATCGTCATCACTGATGGTGTTGGCGAAACGATACATGCCTGTCTGTCGCGCCAGAGTCTCGCGCAACGGCACTGGCTTGAGCGTGTCTGATTTGAAATGACGCCACAAGCCGGGTGCGCCGGGATAGATCGCATCCAGCGCGGCATTGATCTCGCTTCCGCCAACGGTCAGCCTCCAGCCACGACGTAGATTCGGCGCCGTCTTTAGTGCGCGGAATTTTCCAGCTTCATCATTCAGCACCACTTCACGAGCCGCTGCGATGTCGCTGATCTCCTTCAAGCCAATGTCATCCGCGGGATCTGCAATATGATGCAACAGCCATGATCCATCCTGCTGCCGCGACACTCGCACCTGCCCCATCGTGAACTCATCCGCCCAGCCTTCGATGTTCGATGTTCGATGTTTGATGTTCAATGTTCCAACTCTCGCTGCCGCATCGTGAACTTGATCAAGGATGACATCCACCATCAAGGCATCTGTCCCGACCGCACTGCTGTAATAAAGATTTCTCCCGCGCAGTTGATGCGGATTGTGTCGGAAGATTTCATTCTGACTCGCTGCGGCAGTGGGTTCCGACTCCATTCCGAGCAGCACCGGAATGTCCTGATAACTGTGCAGGCCGTCGGCGATGAAAAAAGGCACCACGACAACATTTGGCGCGCTGGCGATTTCATCCCACTTGGCCACCAGCGGCGCTTCTTCCATATAGGCGTCCAACACCTCCGCAAAGCCGTGGCCACCTTCGCGAATGAAAGAGACTTGGGCCTCAATGGCTTTGCGCGATTGTTCATTGAGGCTCGTGCCGTGTCCGACAATGATAAGGCTGGTCTCGATTCGAGGCACATTGGGCGTGACTTCCTCGGCGCGATGCAGCAGGAGCTTGGTCATCGAGCGGTGAATGCCGACCGGATCGCAATAGATAATGGTCTTTCCGTCACGTCGAGTCACCGGGCCATCGAGCCGCAGTTCGCGCGGAAGCACCTCGCGCGTGAAGTAGCCCTCGCTGATGAAGTTAGGCACGATGAAAATCAAATCACTGTTCACCGAGTAAAAGACCTCGCGCATCGAAGGCTCTTCTTTCCAGAATGCGCAGAACACTTCAGCGAAGATGCCGCGTTCCCGGATCACATCCGCGCAGCGTAAGGTTGGCGCACTGGAGTCGGGATTAAGCGTGGAACCATGCCCGACGATGATCAGGGCGGCGTGATTGTAATTGAAAGGCATTTTAAATTTAAACGAATGGCATGGCTTGGTCAGTGAACTTTAATGATCAAAGTTGGTGGAATCCGTAGTTAAATCAAGGGCTTGCGAGCACACCACAGGCATGACCGTTCAATGTTGGATTACGAAAGGACACGGCTTGCAGAGGGCAGGTAACAGCGTAATCTCCTGCTATAAGCACAATTTCCGTTACTGACCTAAGAAAGAAGCCCTCGAAGTAATGGCTCAAATCAGCAGGCAGTGACGATTTGATTATTACGTCCAAAGGTCAGCCAGTGGCGATGCTGATAGGAATTGCGGCGGCCTCGGTGGAAACCACTCGCGCGCTCGTGCGCAGTCCGCTCTCCAGCAAGCCGCAGTCACCAGCGGCACATCAGAACTTTCTACGGCTGACATGGATGCCGAAATAGCCGCCAGCCGTCGCACGCGTAGTCGGGTTGGTCTATGGCGGAGCCATCGCAGCAGGTAGCGAGGGGTTGAGCGCAAGCGACACCCCTCGAAATGTTATATAGCATTTCCGCATCGCGGAGCGATGCCAGCCGTTTTTGCGGGTCAGCCACAGCTGGCTGGCATCGCTCCGCGATGCAGGGGGATTTGCTTCTTTACGAGGGGTGTCGCGTTGCTCAACCCCTCGCTACAGGTTTTTATCGCTCCGCGATATTTTTCTTGTGACTGGCAATCTAGCTGATTATCCGCCGGACAAGTGCCGAGGATGCGCGGTTGTTTCGCCGGCCAAGTTAATGGAGCATTGGCGGGAACAGCCTGACTGACTCAGCGCAGGCTTCGCGGAATAAACACCGACTCCATTCCCGCTGCCTTTGCCGCTTCGATGCCGCTGCGTCCGTCTTCAAAGACGAGGCAGTCTTCGGG
>JAYVQB010000109.1:0-2525 GCA_043757085.1 Verrucomicrobiota bacterium | reverse complement strand
CCGTCGATATGGGCGATGCCTTGCGACAGTTCAGTGTCGCTGAAAAAGGCGAACGCTTTTTGCTCATTCTAGGCTTCTGGGTGCAGGACGGAAAAAACAAAAAATGGGTGAACGCCGTGGTCGCTGATGTAACTCCAGAACAATATCGCGCCCTCTGGGAACCCATCACTCGCGAGGACTTGGAGAAGCTGGATGCCGTGGTGAAAAACAAATCTCTCAGCCTCGAAGAAGCCCGTGAGGAAGCGCAGAAGATTAAGCACCGCGTCCCCTTTTCAAAAGCCACCATGCAGGTGAATCCGAAGATTGACGCCCATCAACGCCGCTTGCAATGCAGCATCTCCTTCGGCGACTTCTTTCACTTCCTCGCACCCAAGGCTGATTCCACTAAGCAGGAAAAACCCGAGATATGGGGCGTGCCGCTGCCAGATGAGTTCGAGTCCGCGCCGAGGAAGCTGCCTAAGAAATCGTAGCAGCCGAAGTGAGGTGGCTCACTTTTCTACGACACTCGCGAATTCACCACGCGCGAGCTTCGTGCGAACCCGATCTCCGGATTGAAGTTTCGCCGCATCAGTAATCGCCCGCCCATCGGCATCCAGCGTGAGTGAGAAGCCGCGCTGAAGCACGGAGTCGGGGCCGAGTGAATGAATCAGCTTCTCGATACCCTCCAGCTTTTCCGCCGCGCGCGCGATGCGCTGAGTGCTGAGATTGCCAATGCGATGTTGTAGCATAGCTAGCCGATGCCCGGCTTCCGCGAGCACTTCAGAAGGACGCCAGCGCTCCAGCGTGCGCTGGCGGTCTGCAAGGCGTTCATCAAGACCGCGCAAATATTGATCAACGCAATCCTCGAAGCGATTCTCCGCATCATCAATGGCCTGCTCCGCATCACGCAACCGCCGTTCCGGATCGCTGCGCAAAGCTCCTTTGCCGGTAAGTTCAATAACACGCGCTTGCTGTTCCAGTGTAGCGCGAACATGAACGGACATGGATTTCTGGAGCGCATCAAAATGCCGCCGCAGTTCCGTGATGTCCGGCGCAAGGAGTTCCGCAGCGGCACTCGGTGTCGGCGCGCGCAGATCGGCCACGAAGTCCGCGATAGTGAAGTCAATTTCATGTCCGACGGCGGAAATCACAGGGATGGCGGATGCGTAGATGGCACGCGCGACGATCTCTTCATTAAAATTCCACAAGTCTTCCAACGATCCGCCGCCGCGACCGACGACGATGGTGTCCGGCACTGGCAAACCTATCTTTTCCGCACGATTGAGCAGCCCGATGGCGCGGGCGATTTCCGTCTCGCCACCCTGCCCCTGCACGCGCACCGGAAAGACAAGGATGCGCAACCATGGCGCACGGCGCGTCAGGATATTCAGCATATCGCGAATCGCCGCGCCCGTGGGCGATGTTACCAATGCGACGACTCGCGGGAAACGTGGGATGGGTTGCTTCAATCCCTGATCAAATAGTCCCTCAGCATCCAGCTTGCGCTTCAGAGCCTCGAATCGCGCCTGCAAAGCACCGAGACCTTTCGGCTGCACCAGTCGCACGATGATCTGGTAATTGCCCCGCTGCTCATAGACGGTCACTTCACCGAAGACCTGCACCTGCTGGCCATCGCGCAACGGCCCGCCCATCTTCGCCGCCGCGCCGCGAAAAAAGACGCATTGAATCTGCGCGCGCTCGTCTTTGAGCGTGAAATATTGATGGCCGGAACTGTGAAGCCGGTGATTGCTGATCTCACCCTCGACCCAGATTTCACCGATGCCGTCTTCCAGCAACGCGCGGATTTTTTGCGTCAACTGACCGACACTGAGAATGGATGTCGTGGCGTCTTCCATCTTCATTAAAATATCCAATGCCACGCGGTTGAAATGAGATTCAGAGAATCTTTCCAGACATCGCTCCACTTCAATGACGGTGATGCCGTGATGAAGAGAGCGCCGAGAATGGCGAGGTTCCCTAGAAAGATGACCATCATGGAGAAGAATTCACCATTGTGCAGAAGATCGCTCTGTTCCGTGCGCAGAACTTCGAGGGTGAACGTGAGATGGAAAAACCATGTGGCGCCGACCAGAAAGTAAATCACCCAGGCCCACTTGAAGCCGACAGTCAGCGAGAAAATATGCCATTGATGCTCCTCCTGCAGATTTGTGAATGCACCAGTTAGTGCGTAAACAGCAAACACCAGCAAGGTGTAGAGCGGCACTAGGTAGGGCGAGAGAGTAATGAGCGCACTGGTCTTATCCGTCTCCACATAGCCGCCTTCATCGGAAACGTGCCAGCCGTGGATACGCCCGCCGCTCAGTCGCGCAGTAATGAGATGGGTAAACTCATGAGCAAAAACATAAAGCACACGCGGCTGACATCCCAGCCACCCCATGCACAACCAAAAGAGACATCCGGCAAAAAAGAACCAGAAACCATCCACATGCCAGAGATCACCGCTCAATGTGGCGCGATAAATCAACTCGATGAAAGTCAGTGAGACAATCAAACAAACTGGGATCAGAAGCAGGCCCAGCACCAGC
>JAYVQB010000108.1:0-9819 GCA_043757085.1 Verrucomicrobiota bacterium | reverse complement strand
TGAAGTCAGCGGCACGGAACTGCTCAGCCTGATCTGGCGCTCCACAACCGAACTTGCCGACCCCACGAAAATCGCCGCGTTCATGAGCACCTTGAGCCGTGAGGAAGAGCTAGCATTCAGCCGGCTGCTGTCACAACCGAAAGTTCCGGGCGGATTGGCAGAGGCACAGCACGCGCTGGAAGCCCTGGAAACCAAGCGCTTGCAAAATCGTTATCAACGCGCACAGACACAGCTCAAGAAGCCGGGATTGAGCGCGGCGCAGATCACGGAGCTTTTTGCAGAAACGCAACAGCTCAAAGAATGTCTTGACCGTCGCTCACGTCATCCAGATATTCCTCACCCAATTGGCTAAAATGAGCGTATCCGCAAACAACAAGGATTCCAATCCATCACAGAATCCCTCAAAGGCGGGCGCCGCGCCAAGGAACAGGCGTGGTCGTCCACACAATGCCGCGCCAGAGATTCATTCGGCACCACCTGCAGCCAGCCAGATTGAACCTGCACGCAGCAGAGGGCGCCCGCCTAAAAACGCCCGCCCCACCGCACCTCCCCCGCTCACCCACTCGGACATTAACAGCCCGCAGATTCAGGAGAAGCTCCGCTTCCTGATCCGCCTCGCCAAGGAACAGGACAACCTCACCTTTGACGATCTTAACGAATTCCTGCCAACGGGATTTGTCACACCCGATCTGCTGGATGAAATCATCACCCGCCTGCGCAGCCTTGAAATCGAAGTCGCCGATTCCCCGCATGGAGATCACGTAAAGTCCAAGCGACCTGCGCACGCAGATGATGATGGAAATTCGCCTGAAGAACCCGCAGAGATCGGCCAGTTCGATGTGCTCGACGATCCTGTCCGGATGTATCTCAAGCAGATGGGCCAGGTTCCCCTGCTCACGCGCGACCAAGAAGTCATCATTTCCAAACGCATCGAAAAAGCCGAGGCCAATCTCTGGCTGCGGCTGCAACACGTCGGTTTCATCGCGACAGAATACCTCAATTTGGGCGAGGGATTAATGGGCGGCGAAGAACGCTTTGACCGGCTGGTGCTAGATCGAAAAATCGAGGATCGCGACAGCTACTTCCGCAAGCTCCAGCAAAATTGCGATCAGGTAAGACAGGCCATCGCCGACGCCACCGCGCAGTATCACGCGATCATGCAAGCTCCGGCGCGCAAGAGGGATAACTTGACTAAAAAATTCGACGCCACTAAGGCGACCCTTTTTAAACTCTGCGGCAAGTTTTACTTCAAACAAAAAACCAACGATGATTTAATTAACGTCCTCAGCCAGCGGCTTGTTGAACTGGACAGCATCGAAATCGAGAAGACCCGTTCCCCCGATCATCCGGATGTGAGCAAGGCGCTTGAGGAATTCCAGCTCGCTGCATGGATGACACCGGAAAATTACCGCCAGACCGTAATCAACGCCCGCCAGTCGAGCAATGAATCCACCAAGGCGAAAACAGAAATGGTCGAGGCCAATCTCCGCCTTGTCATCTCCATCGCGAAAAAATATACCAACCGTGGCCTCTCCTTCCTCGACCTCATTCAGGAAGGCAACATGGGCCTGATGCGCGCCGTGGAAAAATTTGAATACAAACGCGGCTACAAGTTCAGCACTTACGCCACCTGGTGGATCAGACAGGCCATCACCCGCGCCATCGCCGATCAGGCCCGCACTATCCGCATCCCGGTGCACATGATCGACACCATCAACAAACTCCTGCGCGTGCAAAAGCAGCTCGTGCAGGAACTCGGGCGCGATCCGTCACCAGAAGAAGTCGCCGAGGAAATTCACCTGCCCGTCGAGCGCGTGCGCGCGGTGCTGCGCATGAGCCAGCAGCCAATATCACTTCAGGCCAAGGTCGGCGACGGCGATGGCGACACCGAGTTTGGCGATTTCATCGAAGACAACTCCTCCGCCAGCCCCATGGAAATGACCGCGCGAAATGTCCTGCGCGACAAGCTCAAGGATGTGCTCGACAGCCTCAACGAACGCGAGCGCGAAGTGCTGGAGCAACGCTTCGGACTCGCGGACGGCGCTGGCCGCACCCTAGAGGAAGTGGGCCGCCAGTTCAATGTCACACGCGAGCGCATTCGCCAGATCGAGGCCAAGGCATTGCGCAAACTCCGTCACCCCACCCGCATCAAAAAGCTGGGCGGGTTCTTTAACGAGGAGTAAACCGTTTACAGTTTCTGCGTTCTCCCCGCTTGCCAAAGCCGGTTCAATCCCTTCACCCATTGAATAAGCGCAGACTTTGCCTCGACAGGATTTGTCAGCGGTTTCTCCTGATGCGCGATGCGTGTGTTGCGGAAATCATTGATAGCTTTGACGTCAACAAGCAGAGTCTTTGCATCCGGGAAATGGAATTCGGCTTTTATGTCCTCAAAAATTCCGGTCAGCTTGGCATTGTCGTGCAGCGCGTAATCAAGAGCACTTTTCAACAGGCCGAGCGGTGACACGCCCGTTTTGAAGACGAGCGTTTTCTTCAAGTTGCGGCCCATCTCTTGATAATGACGGTGGGTTTTTGGATCAACGCCCGCGAGATACGGGTCAAACCAATCTTTCTGTGCGACCATGTTTGTTGGCAAATGCTTGGTTAGCTTTTGGAGAATGAGTCCCTTGGCCGCTTCGTCCACGACACCTAGCAGAGCAGTGAAAACTGGCGCACAGTTCACCCCCTGCTTCTTCTCGAAAAACCGATAGAGCGAGATGGCTTCATCAGCGGCCTTGCGCAGTCGCTCAGGCAATGCTGCCAGTATAGGCTCATCTACAATCGATTGATTTTCCACCGCCTTGGCTTCCAGCAATCCTTGGCCAGCGAATAGCGGCAGGTCTTCTTGATACTTTTTGTCGTTAATGAGGTCGTTCAACGACGGGGCACACATCCGCACCAACTCGGCCATTTCATTACCATGGAAGCGTTGAAACACTCCTTCTGGCACGAAGACATATTCCCACTTGATGAGCTTTGTTGATGCTGCCTTGCACCATTCAACTGCGGCACGCGCTTTGATGGGCACGTCCTTGTCCACCTGGCCCTTCGTCTCAATCAAGTAGTAATGACCGGACAAGATACGGACAAAAAAATCCGGCGTATAAAATGCCAGTCGCATTCCATCCGAGAGATAATCAATGCGCAAGCACTGCGGCCCCGCATTTTTGGCGAAGGCGGTGACATCGCTCGCCTTTTCCGCGAGTTCGACGAATGCCGACTCCAACGTGCGGTTGCACGGCACCAGATTGAAGACCGTGCGCTCCGCTTTCCGCACAGGACGACGCTCGCTAGTGGTGACTTGGTATGCCTTCCATGAAGCCAGCGATGACGGTGATGCCTGAAGCGTGCGAACTTGTTGTTGAACAGTCTTCGCACGGATTAAGGGAACGAACACCGCCCGCACATGTTCGCGCACATCGCTGTCGGCCAGTCGCTTGATCACATCTTGTTCAAATAACGACACGATCTTCCCGAACAGCATCTCCTCCAAAAACTTTTCGATCAGCGGGCCGAGCACTTGATGCGTGCCTCTCACCTTGCAGATGTGTTCAAGTTCCTGCTCGAAGAAAGAGATCGCTCCATAGCCAGACTCCAGTAATGAAAGGCTCACTTTCATGTGCTCCACCACTTCGCCAGTGATGAGGTGCCTGCCTTCATACTGCACTTCGGTTGGCCCGTGCTCGCCGATGGGCAGCGGCTTGTAACTGCTGAACGCCGTTTTCACTTCCGCCAAGGAGATTGGCCCCAGCACGGGCTGAATTTGATTTGCAGCCGTCAGCCGTGGGATGGCAATGTCGAGCTTATCAACGTCTTTCTTCGTGATGTCAGGAAAAATTGAAACCGTCGTAGTCGGCATCTGCTCCACATCCACCATCTCAATAGGCAAACCTTCTTGAGCGAGTTCGTCACGATAAAGCCGGGCAAATGCCTCGTGCTCCACCACGACCACGGTTTCATTCGCCTGTCCCGGTGGCGTCATGCGCCGCAGACCACGGCCCAGCGTTTGCTCGGGCAATATGCCCGCCTTGCTACTGTAAGGACGCAGCGGCACGATGGTCGTGACGTTCTTTACGTCCCAGCCTTCACGCAGCATGAGCACGCTGACGATGCAGAAATACGGGCTGCTGTTACCATCGAGTTCACGGCTCAGTTTGCGCAAAGCCTTGAGGTCTTCATCATCAATGTCCTTCTCATTCGCTTCAAAGGCCCCAGTCTTT
This sequence comes from Verrucomicrobiota bacterium, assembly GCA_043757085.1. Classification (GTDB taxonomy): domain Bacteria; phylum Verrucomicrobiota; class Verrucomicrobiia; order Verrucomicrobiales; family Verrucomicrobiaceae; genus VFKE01. Next base: position 5,602 of record JAYVQB010000108.1, on the reverse strand, counting down.
TTGTTGATCTTCCCCTTGAGATTTGTATGCAGGTTGATCGTGCGGCCATTCAGTTCTTTGAAGGTGGCATCGCCGTTAAGTCGCGCCGTGATTTCATCCGCAGCCTTGGTGTCCTCGCACATGATGAAGAGCAGTGGCTTCTTGCCGCTCTTGCGCCATTCATCACGGCTCCTTAGCCAACGTGCATAGCCCAGTTTGATGTGCATCTCAAACCGGTCTGCTGCGTTATCATGGTTCAGCACGGGCAACTTCCCGGCTCGGCCAATGATCGGCGTCTTTACAATACCAGCGTCAACGGCTTCGCCCAGCGGTGTGTCGCAGACGATATGCTTGAAGGGTTGCGCCTTGTTGTCTTTCGGTGTGGCAGAGAAATCAAGTTGCGCCACAAGACCGCCGTTGGTGCGTTTGCGGATCGTCTCGTGCAGATATTTGATCGCCTCATTCCAGGAAGACTCCGGGTCCCAGACGTGATGCGCTTCATCGTTCAGCACCATCACGCGCTGATGACCTGTGATGCGTTCTCGTAAGGCGGCGCTGGTGTCGAGAGCCTTGGCCTTGCTCACTGCTGGCCCCATCCAGTCGTGCATCTCCCCGCTTTTGCGTTCACGGGTATTTTCGAAAAGCCTGTGAATATTGGTGAGATAAAGCGTGCCGCCCGTGCTGGCACCGCTGGCCTCATCCTGTAATACCGCCGTAAGATTCCAATCACCGCGCCATTCCACGGGGATCAGCGGATCATTATCAAAAATGTCTGGCCCGCCGCCTTCGGGTTTGAAGTCCTCCTTCAAGCGTTCGAAAACCGTCAGGTTCGGTGCCACCACGACGAAATGCTTCGCCATCGGCGAATCGCTTTCTCTCAGCGCATGGAAGTAGCTCCACACAATGGCGAGGCTCATCACCTTGGTCTTGCCGGAGCCAGTCGCCATCTTGAAGGCATAGCGGCTCCAAGCATCTTCGTCATCCGTCACACCCAGCGCAGCAGTTTCCGCATTCGCACCGCCAAACTCCGCGATGAGTTGCGAAAGACAATCCAGTCCGCGCACTTCTTTCAGATACACCAGCGTCTCCATGGCCTCGCGCTGGCAGAAGTAATAACGGAACTCATGCCCGCCGACGTTGTGTGAGCGGCCAAACCAATGATTGAGCAAGTGACGTGAGGTGTCGCTCGCGCCGGGGTAGAATGACTCCCGCCACAGTTTCATTTCCGCACGGAGATTCTGCGCGATGGTGATGCTGCTCGGTCTGCGCCCCTGACGTTCTTCCGCGCCAGTGCCAGTCACGGCACGCACGCGATGCTTGCTCGGTTCCTCCCATGCGGAAAACAACGGCTCCAGAGATTCTGTCTTGATGGTGAGAGTCTCAATCATAGTGCGAAATTGAAACGATATTCTCGATTAACTTGTATTCGATGGCGGAGCCATCGCGGCTTGTAGCGAGGGGTTGAGCGCAGCGACACCCCTCGAAAAATGGTGTGTGAAAGCCCGCATCGCGGAGCGATGCAAGCCCGTTTGTCGTGTCGGGCGCACCGGCTGGCATCACTCCGTGATGCGATTCCATTGCTTCGCCAACGAGGGGTGTCGCTGCGCTCAACCCCTCGCTAAGAGCTGGAATGGCTCCGCCATTTCTAAAAGACGGCTTGTGCGCCGATGGCGTAATGGCTGGCGACTGGTGGTTGCTCACACTTCCACCTCCACGGTGATGCTGGTATCGCAGCCGAACACATCCACGACTTTCACGCAGAGCGTGTGCTTGCCGGGCTTTTCATAAACGTGTCCGGCATCGCTCACGGTTTTGAGACTGCGATCCTTTCGCGTGCGGTAGTCTTGCCAGTGATGATTGAAAGGCTTGTCGGGATGCCAGTCGAAATCCACGGCCCAGAAATCAATGAAGTCCATGCCGCTTTTTACAGCACGTTCTTTAAGCGCTTCCAATTCCTTGCCTGGCACTTCGCTGAGCGAAGGAAGAAACTTCGTCAGTTTCACATCCACAGTCTTCTGCCCTCTGGCCTCTAACTTCTGGCTTCTGGTCACTACCTCTGCTTCCAACACTGCCATCTCCAGAAACGGCGGCGGAGACTTGCGGTTCTTCTCCATGATCTCGCGCGGAATGGGCACCAGCTTCATCTTCACGCCGAACTCCGCCTCCAGCGCCAGCGTGTAGGTGCGCAATTCCATCTCGAATTCCCATGCGAGGCAATACACTTCGCGTCCGCCAGCAGCAGTCACAGCCTCGGCCACGGCGCGCGCTTCGACGCGCGTGAACAGACCATCAATACCATCCACATGGCAGAAGGCACCGGCCTTTCGGCCATGCAGCAGCGCGTTCGGCGGCGTGGTAAGCACTTCGCTCTTGAAGAACTCTAGCACGATGCGGCGATGCTCCTCCTCTGCGCCTTTCAGCCGATCCTTCTGCCACCATTGACGCTCGTAACGACCGAGATTGTGAACGTCGAAGGCACGATAAGGCTTGCCCTCGTCGTGGAGCTTGCGTTGCAGTTCGATCAAACGCTTGCGGCTCGTGTGAATCGCGAAGCGTCCGAGGTCTGACATGATCCAACGTCGGCCAAGACGTTCTGCCACTGCACCCGTCGTGCCACTGCCGCAGAAGAAATCGGCCACGAGATCGCCAGGGTTGCTACTGGCTTGTATGATACGTTCGAGGAGAGCTTCGGGTTTTTGGGTGGAATAATTCTGATACTCCAAACCCATTGAATTAATTACATCAATATCGTCCCAAAAATCCGATACATAGACGCCTTTTGCTTCGTCTTCGTAATACTTCAATTCCGGGACGCCTTCCGAGTTCCAATAGACCAGACCCTTGCTATCGAGTTCTTCAAGAAGTGCAGGAGTTTTTAGCCAATGCATCCCGTTTTTTCCGCGACTTGCGACATCGACACCTCGCCACGGTTGACCCGAAATGCCAGCAGTCTTCCCACTGGCCATCAATGGCACTGTTCGATAGACTCCCCTATTGTCGCGTTTGTTGTAATGCTTCTTCGACGACTCAGAGTAGTCACCGTATTGCGGATTGAACGTGTGGCGACCAGTTGCCGAATAATACAGCAGAAAATCTTGGCTATTCCTCCACTGTGATTTTACTCCAGCTGCGATTGCTGATCTCTTCCACGAGATGACATTTTCAAAGTGTAAAAACACTTCATCCATCATCGCACGAAGCATCCCGACCATGCGCCAGTCGCAATGCACATAGATGCTGCCTTTCTCCGAGAGAAGTTCCTTCATCAGCGTCAGCCGCTCATACATCATGTGCAAATATGAGTCGGTGCCTTTGCCCCACATGTCACGGTAAGCGACCATCTCTAGCGTGGACTGATCCTTCTCCACCGTCTCCTTCCCATCGCCGATGGGCACGTTCATGGTGAAGTCTGCACCTACGTCGAAGGGCGGATCAATGTAGATGAGATCAACCTTGCCTTTGAACTCCTTTAAGAGGCTGGCCATGACGAGCTTGTTGTCGCCCCAGACGAGGCGGTTGCGGAAGTCGCTGCGCTTCTTGCCGCCGAGCTGCTTTTCAAACAGCTCCATCTGCCCCTCCGCTTCTGCACGCTGAAGCGGTTCATCGACGGTCTCGATCTTCTGCATGGGCAGCGACCATGCGGCGATGTCCACCTCACGGCGGTTGCCATATTCGTCGTATTTCCCGTCCCACACCAGTTCGGTGCGCATCTGAGAAAGCGGGTGGGGACTGGCCGGTCCCCAACGGAAGGACATGGCGTCCTTGTCTGGATTTGCAGGCATGGCGGTTCGCTGCGTGCGAATCAGCCCTGTCTGGGGAAGGTCTGTCCTGTGTGAACCCTTACGTTGGTGCCTGAATACGAAGAGGGGCGTGCCTACACACGCCCCACATCAGGCACCGGTAAGAGCCCACACAGGAGCGCTTTCGACACGCCCCCATTCGGGGCGTGTGTCGAGCGCATGTCCTGTGTTTACGAAATTACCGGTTTCGATGTGGACAGCAGCCGAAGCTACGCGAATTGGTTTATGTGTTCGTGGTCAGAAGGTCATTCGTGGGATTGAAATGGAGGGAACGGGCGGAGAGTAGAGAACGCATCGACTCATAGCAAGCGCGGTGCTGCGGGCTGGCGAATATTTCGCGCCTATGCGCTGGGTTGATGAGTGGTGGCAGAGCCGGGTGTTGCAGGCACGAACATGCCTGCATTCACTTGAGCCTCACCGCCTCCTTCAGCTCGCCGGTGGACTTGAGCAGCTTGCCGTCCTTGTCGTAGAACTGGAAGGTGAACTCGCCTGCGCCGAGCAGCTTGTTCACGTCGGTGTGCTGGTGAAACACGTCTTTGATCTCGGCCACTTGAACACCCTTCATGTCGAAGAACACAGCGCGCAAATTGTCGGTGGTGCCGCACACGCGCTGGAGCTTGGGCAGCTTGTCCTTGCCGTTGGCGATCCACGCGGGATCGGCGGCGGTCTGCGCCTTCTGCACTTTTTCGCCGGGTGGAATCACATGCAGTTGCGCCTTTGCCTCGGCGGGAGTTTGCGTGGGCGCTTTGGCCGGTTCGTCGGCATGGGCGCTGCCGACCACGATGATGCAGAGAACGAGGAAGAGTTTCATGGGAGTCGCAGGCTATTTGATTTTCACCACGTCAGGCACGTCCATCGTCATCGGCAGTCGTTTGCCGTCTTTGCCGAGAAAATGGATGCGGAACTCGCCGGAGCCGAGTTTTTCATTCAAATCGACGCGCTGGTGAAACACATCATCAATGGCGAGCAGCTCCTTGTTGTCCTTCACGTCGTAAACCACGAGGCGCACCGGCTCGTTCGTGGCCAGCAGCCGTTCCAGCTTCGCGAACTTGCTTTTGCCGTTGATGAGCAGCGCGGACTCGCCCGGCTTGAGCGCCTGTGCGGCGGCGACCTGCGGTTTCATCCGCGTTTCGACCGGAGCGGCCGGCTTGCCGGTGAACCACGTTTTGGCAAAGGCATCGCGGCTCCAGAACTCGCACAGCTCCTTCGCCACGCGTTCGCGGCCCGCGACGGTGAGATGCACACCGTCGGCCACATTCATGTCACGCGTCCAGTGGTAGCCATCGGCACGCGGCTTCTCGCCATCGGTCCAGAAGTAACCGGCCCATGTCACGAGCGGCGTGCCGTCCTTGCCGTTGTCCGCTGATTCGACGAGCCACTTCACCGCCCAGCCGACGTGATACGGCCGCGGCTCGGCGTGCTTCGCCTTGCCTTGATCATCCGGCATGAAGGCGGTGGTGTGCCGTGCGCTGTGATAGCAGAGCCGCGCGTTCGGGAAATGTTTCGCGATGAGTTTCATCTGCTCCGCAAACGCGGCCTGCAAGTGCTGTGGCCGGCCGGGAAAATCATCACGCGTGTCGCGCAAATCATCGCTTTGATACCACACCACCTGCACCTGCGCGGCAGTGAGGCCCTGCGCCACGAGCGCCTGCTCGGCTTTCGCCCAATAGCGGTCGTCCGCGATCTTGTTCACGTCCGCGCCACCGACGGCGCAGTTCACAAACTTCACCGCCGGGCTGATGCCCCCTGTCTGCGCACCAGTTTGTTCGAGCTGATCAAAAATCTGGCGGCAAACCGAGGCACCGACTCCCGCGATCACGATG
>JAYVQB010000107.1:0-9849 GCA_043757085.1 Verrucomicrobiota bacterium | reverse complement strand
GGGCGAAGAGCACGGCACCGCCTGCGATGCATGAAGCTGCAGCAAGCCAGCGGCCATAAAGAAAACATACTGCCGCTGCGAACACTGAAACCACGGCGACACCCACCTGCCCCATGGCCATCCGTTGCGACGAGACCAGTGCCGGGGCCATCTGTTTTTGCAAATCAAGTCCGTCCAGGAGCTTGTGAAATACATCACTGATGCGCACCAGAAACCGGCGGCGTTGGGCTTCCCAAAAACTTTTGTCGGGCCGCAACTCTTCCCGCAACTGGACCTTGAGATGCTCCTTGACCACATCGCCCAGATGATCCGCCGAATTGCCCACATCATCTTCAATGATCGCAGCGGCGCGTTCCCAGCGTTCCTGGCTGGCGGTGAGCAATTGCGCGAGCAGCGATTTTTCTTCATCATCAACCCGGCGCTTTTCATCCAACAGGCTGGCGAACGCGGCTCCACGGGTGAGCTGCCTCCGCACATGAGACATGAGTTCATTGGCTCCCTTTTCGTAGTAGCCGACCGTGACCTCGACCGCGCTGGATAGCTTGTCCACCGTGCGCCGGCACTGCATGGAAAGTGTGCCTTCAATTTCATCGAGCACGCGGGATTTTTCCTCGCGCCCCGTGATGCGCCCGCCAGATTGGGCGCGCAGGCTGGCGAGAATTTCCCGCGCAACACGCAAGGCGTTGGCCATTTTGTGAGTGCGCACGCTGCTGCCGCCAATGGATTTGGAGATATGCTGCTCCAATCCGACGAAGCCGCTTTCCGCCATCAACTTCTCACGATCCAGACCGGAACTGCGAGCGAGATAGGCCTTCTTTGCGGAGACTGGAAAGATCGGAAACTCCGTGCCCAGACGCTGTCGGCAAAGCTGCCGCATGTAATCAAGGATGGCCGCGATCTCCTCCGGAGCACGCAGGTCGCACTGCTGGAGAATGAACATGACGTGCCGCATCCAGTGGCTGTGAACTTTTTCCAAAAACGACCATGCCGACGCACCCCATGGATTCATCGCGGAGAACACAAAGATGACCAAATCCGCCACCAGCACGAATTTTTCCGTGATCTCCTGATGATCACTTTCAATGGAGTTCGTGCCCGGCGTGTCCACGATATGAAAATCCTTCAAGAAATCTGCCGGAACATAGACTTCCTCCAGCGTGGGCGTGATGGGCACGCGGCGCGGGGTTGATCCGTATTTAAAAAAGCAGATTTTGTCCGTGGTCGGCATTACACCGGTCTTCGAGAAATCCGCTCCAAAGAGTGCGTTGAGAAAAGTGGATTTGCCCACATTCACTTCGCCCGCGACGACAAAAACAAAGGGGTCTTTGAGGCTGTTGATCAAATTCTCTAGGATGACGACGTGGTCGGCCTGACCGGCCGTATCGACCACCAGACCCTTCAGCACATAAAGCGCGGCGCCCAGTCGTGAGCGCAGATCGAAGTATTCCTGGCCGATCATTTCACGAAGCCGGGCAGAATCACAAGCCTGCCTGTGCCGACGGCACGAAGGCAGACACTGCTGCTTGTGGAACGGTGTTGGCAGCCTGCGCCGCACCAGTTGCTTCCAGGTTGAGAAGCTGGCTCACGGTGACAAAGCGATAGCCTTTCGACAAGAGGGTGTCGAGGGTATCAGGCATGGCATCTATCGTCTGCTGATGAATGTCATGGCAAAGGATGATGGAACCGGGCCGGGTGCCAGCTAGGATGCGGCTTTTGACCACGGAAGCACCGGGTCGCTTCCAATCGAAGGGATCAACGTCCCAGAGGATCGTGGAATAGCCGAACTCATCATAGCACGTCTTCTTGAGCCGCAGGTTCGTCGCTCCGTATGGCGGGCGCATGACGCGGATGTGATAACCAGAGGCGTCTTCCACGGCCTTAGCGGTCTTCACCAGTTCATCACGCGCAGACGCCTCTGAAAGCGTGGGCAGCGAACGATGCGTCCAAGTGTGATTTCCAATTTCATGTCCCTCGGCCAGAATGCGGCGAATGAGATAGGGATACTCCTGAGCGCATTTTCCGACGACGAAGAACGTGGCTTTGATGTTGCGCTCCCGCAGCATGTCGAGCAGGCGCGGGGTGTTCGTCACATGCGGACCGTCATCAAAAGTAAGGGCGATGTAAGGCTCACTGGTGTGTATCGAATTATAGACCACCTTCGCGCCTGGCGGCGGAACCTTGGGCACCAAGGAGGAATCTAGATTTCTCAAGCCACGAGCCGGGGCAGCCGGGGCAGCCGGGCCATTGGGCACCACCGCTGCGCTATGGCGGGGTTCGATCAAGGGTGCATAAGCCACAGGGGGCGCACCGCCATGATTTGAGGTCGAGCAGCCAGTCTGCCCGCCGCTGAGGATGATTCCGAGCCAGATAGAGAAGAACATGCGTTGGGTGATCACGTTTGATGCGGTTGATGAAATTATGCGGCAAGAGCCGCCGTCTTATTGAATGAGTTCAGCCTACTGGATAGGTGCTTAATTAAAAGCGCAATTTATGCGGCAATTGAACTTGAAAAATCAGCAGAATCTGGTGGCATACACTTATGAAGTCCATTTTTGCAAAACTCATTCTTTCTGCCGCCCTCGCTTTTGGTCTTGTCTCTTGCGCTGATATCGTGGCTCCGGGCTATGGCGGAGGATACGGAAGCGGCTACGGCGGTGGAAGCCGCTACTACAACGACGGCTATCGCAACGACTATCACCGCGATCATGACGATTGCCGTTATCGCCAGGAGCCCCGTCACGTAGAGCCTTCGCACAAATACTCAAGCCATGAGCATTGCTACTGTTCACACAAAAGCTGCGGCTGCAAACCCGGCCACCCCAAAGGCGGCTGCCAATGTGACGACGGCGCGCACCGTCATTGATGGCATCTAACCAAGGCGATGCAGAATCGCCGCGAGCGACTCTGCGGTCTCACCCGGCCAGAGTTTCCGATCTGTAATGATGGCACTGTCCAATGCGCGATGCTCCGGCCAATCCGCAGCCAATGGAATGCGCGGGATCACGCGGGCCACAATATCTTTCGCGCGATCCGCATTCGCATGCAGATGGCCGATGATCGCGTCCACGGTGACATGTGCCTCATCGGTCTTCCAGCAATCGTAGTCCGTCACCATCGCCAGCGTCGCCAGCGCGATCTCTGCCTCGCGTGCCAGCTTGGCCTCCGGCAGATTCGTCATGCCGATGACATCGAATCCAAGCTGACGATTCGCATTCGATTCCGCGCGCGTGGAAAACGCCGGGCCATCCATACAAACATAAGTGCCGCCATCATGCACGACTGAACCTGCCGCACGCGATTCCTCCGCCAACAATTGGCGCATCCCTACACTGATGGGATCCGCGAACGCAATGTGCGCGACAATGCCGCGACCAAAGAACGTATGATGCTCCCGCCGTGAAGTGCGGTCGAAGAACTGATCTGGCAGCACAATATCACGCGGCTTGCATTCCTCCTTCAAACTGCCGACCGCCGTCACGCAGATGATGAAGCGAACACCGAGCGAACGCAGCGCATAAATGTTCGCGCGATGATTAATCTCCGTGGGCAGAATGCGATGCCCCTTGCCGTGGCGCGGAAGAAAAAACACGCGACGTCCCGCCATCATGCCGGATACGATTTTGTCCGAAGGATCGCCGAACGGTGTGCTCACCGCAATCTCCTCGCGCCCGGTGAATCCATCAATGTCATACAATCCACTGCCGCCGATGATGCCAATTGCCGGTGTCTCCTCAGTTGTCGCGCTGTTCATGCGCGTGAGAGTAGCTTTTGTAGAGCGAGTTTCAAATTCGTTATGACAGTGGGTCTTGTATTATTGTATGACGGCAACCTTGAGAAGAAACGCGAGTATGGCAAAGCCTACTCGCCACTTGTGCACATGGATGTAGCCACACTCAGGACAGGAAATTAGGCGAGTCGTCTCACGACACACTCGCGCTCCTTCTCTTTTAGAAGCCCTCAGCATTCTTCGCAATTTAAGCGCAGCGCAGTTTGCATAAATCGCGTATAATGATACACCAAACCATGATTGAACCCTCCACCATCTCCGCAAACGAACTCGCCACATGCTGCCAACGTGAGGGCGCACCCCTACTGCTGGATGTCCGCACTCCAGTTGAATTCCAATCATCCAACATCGCGGGCAGCAAGCTGGTGCCGCTGGATCAATTACGCGCCGATGCTTTCGCCAATGAAACCGGAAAAAACGCACGCTGCGTCGTAATTTGCGCGAAGGGCGGTCGCGCGTCGAATGCGGCAAAACAACTCGCTGCCGCAGGTATGACCAATCTTCAAGTCCTCGAAGGCGGCATCACCGCGTGGGAGGCGGCAGGTCTTCCCGTGCAGAGCAACGGAAAGAAAGTTATGGCGTTGGATCGGCAGGTGCGCATTGCCATTGGCGTGCTCGTCTTGACAGGATTCACCATCGGGCATTGGATCCATGCGAGCGGCTTCTGGCTTTGCGCGTTCATGGGCGCAGGACTGATCTTTTCAGGAGTCACCGATTTCTGCGGACTCGCATTGATCATTGCCAAAGCGCCGTGGAATCGAGGAACGGCGTGCGGCTGTGGGGCGAAGGCGTAAGTTTGATGAATTTCTACCACGGTTCTGCGGGAGCTTCCTCGCGCGTCACGCCATCTTCTTCCCAGAGTCGAGGATCCATCCATACCGTGCTCTGTTCGCTCCACAGTTTCGCGCGTATGGGGTTATTCTGGATGTAGCGCATAACACGTTGCCAATGCTCATCATCGCGGATGATGCGATTCCATGAATCGTGCTGCCAGAGCTGCCCTTCTCTGCCTAAATGCTGGTTGATTACTCGCGCGGTAAATCTTTCCCATGTATGCAGCAGTTCCTCTGGCTGCCATTGCGCCAATGGCTTCACGGCCAGATGCACATGATTGGGCATGACCACAAACCCATGCATGGTGATTACATGAGATGACTGCGCGTGAGCAAATTGTTCTTATTCATGGGCAAAAGCTAATCTACAATAACGAAGACAACAAGCTCACTGTCCTGCTGAAGCATTGCTTTCAAAACTTACGCCAACGGATAAGTTTGACTTGATGCGGCAATTTGTTTTCATCACTCCCAACACCATGAAAAAATATAACGTCGGCATTATCGGATACGGCTGGGTCGCGGGCGCACACATTGAAGCGATTAACAAGACACCCCATGCGCAAGTGACGGCGGTTTATTCCTCCCGCAAGCTGGATGAAAAAGAACTGAGCGCGAAGCACGGCGGAAAGATCAAGTGCTACACGAACTACGATGAGTTTCTCGCGAGCGACATCCATGTGGCGGACATCTGCTCAATGCCGACGCAGCACGCCAAGCAGGCCATCGCGGCGGCGAACGCGGGCAAGCACATTATCCTGGAGAAGCCGATGGCGATGAGCTTGCAGGACTGTCGCGACATTGTTAAAGCCGCAGAGAAAAACAAGGTGCGGGGCTGCGTGTGTTTTGAGTGCCGGTTCAGCGGTCAGTTCCTCGCGACGAAGGCGCTCGTTGATGAAGGAATGCTGGGCGATCTGCACTATGCGGAGGTGGATTATTATCACGGCATCGGACCGTGGTATGGACAGTTCCGCTGGAACACAGGCAAAGCCGACGGCGGCTCCGCGCTGCTAACGGCAGGTTGTCACGCGCTGGATGCGCTACTGCTTTTCATGGGCAAAGACGTAGTGAGCGTGAGCAGTTTCTCGACGAAATCGAAGAGCAGAATCTTCCGCCCCTACGAATACGACACGAGCAGCGTGACCATTGTGACTTTCAAGGGCGGTAAGGTGGGCAAGTGCGCGGCGATCGTGGACTGCCTCCAGCCTTACTACTTCCACACGCATCTCTGCGGCAGCCACGGCAGCTTGCTGGATGACAAATTTCACTCGATGAAGCTCAAGACGGACAAGGGCGGCTGGAGCAAGCTCAATATGAAAATGCTCGACTCCGGTGATGTGAGCGATCATCCGTATCAGACGCAATTCGAGGCGTTCTTCGAGGCGCTGGACAAGGGGAAAAACATGCCGCTGACCAGCCTGCGCGAATCTCTGCGAACCTTTGAGGTGCTCTTCGCCGCAGACAAGAGCGCAGCGGAAGATGGTCGTGTGGTGCAGATGAGCGAACTTGCGTAAAAAAGCCGCGGCATCCGACGGACGCTGCGGCTGGTATCAAACGGTTCTTGCTGAAGTCAGCGCTCAGTTCTTACCGCCAGCTTTCTTGAGCATCTCCTCGAGCGTCTTGGCAAATGCTTCTGGTGAATTTGAACCCACCTGTTTGCCAATGGACTTGCCCGTGGAATCGAGGAATTCGATGTGCGGGATGCCACTGACGCCGAATTTTTTCTTGGCCGCATTGTTGGAAGCAACATCAACATCAAGGTAAGCCCACACGAATTTGTCATGGAACGGCTTTACAGCTTCACTGGGATAAACATCATTTTTCATCTTCTGACAGGGGCCGCACCAGACAGCGGAAAAAATGGCGATGACGGGTTTGTTGTCTTTCTTCGCCTCGGTGAGGGCGGCGGAGAGAGAGGTCTTGAATTTCGGGCTACCCTTGGGGTGATTTCCGGCGAATGAGGTGGAGGCCGCGATGAAGGCGACCGCGATGAAAGCGATTAACTTATTCATGATGATTTTTCCGGGGTGGATGGTGTTGAGGTTCGTTTTGCAAACAAAAGGGATCAGCCCTTGGCTCCGGATTTCTTGAGCATTTCCTCAAGCTTCTTGGCAAAGGCCTCAGGCGAACCTGAGCCGACCTGCTGGCCGATGGATTTGCCAGCGGAGTCGAGAAACTCGATGTGCGGAATACCGCTGACGCCGAATTTTTTTGAATCCGCATCATTTGCGTTGTCATCGGCATCAAGGTAGGCCCAGATGAATTTATCGTGGAAGGGCTTCACTTCCGCGCTGGGATAGACTTTCTTTTTCATACTCTGGCAGGGTCCGCACCAGACAGCCGAGAAGATTACAATGACTGGCTTGTTGTCCGCCTTGGCTTTCACCAGAGCATCTGCCAGCTTATGCTCGAATGCTGGGCTGCCCTGGGGGAAGTCTCCGGCTAAAGTGTTGGAAGCCGCAATGAAGGCGATGGCAAAGAATGCGATGAGTTTGTTCATGATGATTTTTGTAGGGTGACTGATTGAGGGTGCAGGGGCGATGGACGATGTCACAGCCAGTTATTTTGTCTTGTCGAAACTTTGAAGGGTGAATTCCTTGGTATGTTCACCGAGTGCCTTGACGGCGTCGTCCTTGGTCAGCACATCCGAAGAAGCGGTGAAGCTCACAATTTGCGATCCCGGCTTCTCGCCCTTGGCAAAATCCACCGCAGCGACGCCAGGCAGAGTTTTCATGGCGGCGGTCACCTTGGCCTTGCAGGCTTGGCAGACGATGCCAGTGATGGTGGCTGAGTATTTGGTCTTGGCGCCACCTTCGGCGTGCAGCGGCAAAATGAAGGCGGTCAGAGCCAGAAGAATCAAAAAACGCATGATGTCGGGTGTTGATGTTTCCAAGTTCGTCAGTCCCGGATGGCAGCAATGGCGACCATCCGGGATGACAAAAGCTTATCTATTATTTCTCGGTCTTCTCGCCAGCCTGCATCCAACCGGAGATGCCCGCAGACATGTGCTTCACGTTGGTGTAGCCGAGTTCCTTGGCGGCATTGGCCGCGCGGGTGTAGGCGTTGCAGGATGGACCACCGCAATAGGCAATGACCAATGCGCCCTTGTCAGCGGGAAGCTTGGACGCGAGATCCTTGGAGACCTCAGCGAAGTTCAGTGCACCGGGAACATGTCCCTTCTTAAAGGATTGGGCACCGTTCACGTCGATGATAACGGCTTTACCAGCGGCGATTTCTTTTTTCACTTCAGGAATGGTGATGTCTGGGTATTCACCGGCGAAAGCGGGTGCGGCAACAATGGCGGTTAAGGCAAGAAGGCAGAGTAGTTTTTTCATTTTCAGTTTTTAGTTTAGTATTTTGATTTTGGACATTTTTATGACGGCGACGGAGCGACAATTGTTCACAGAAACATAAACAAAGCCATCCGCACCAGAATTTAATACGGTTGAGACGGAAGGAAGTTGCAGCCCGTCATGCACGATTTCTTTGCCGACGTCCAAGTTTGCAAAAATTTCGGCTCTGCTCATAATGGACGCCCAGACCGCTCGTGGCATTCCTTGACACAGAACATCAACCATGAAAAACCATTCCACCATCCTCAAGACACTCGCCGCAATTCTGACGATGGGCCTGCACATCGCTCCCGCCGCGCAGCTCGGAGGCACATTGCCAACAGTCACCGCCACGGCACCCGCGCAGGCAATTTCGGAAGACGCAAACGTCGGCCCTTACAATCAGCCGGAGTGGACGGAGCACCGCCGCTTTTCCACCACCCGCGTCTATATTCAAAAGGAGCCGTGGGAAATTGGCTTTGAACAATGGTGGCGTGTCCGCACTTACGATGACAAGACAACGGCGCATCGCTTCACCGAGGAACTGGAGATCGGGCTGCCGCATCGCACCCAGCTCGACCTCTACTGGAACTGGGCGCATGACGGCGATGGCACGCATCATGATGAATTCGCCATCGAAGTGCGTCACGCGCTCGCCGACTGGGGAAAACTCTGGGGCAATCCCACGCTCTATTTAGAATATGCCTTTGTGAATCCTGACTTCGGCGGTGACGTTCTGGAGGCTAAAGTTTTGTTTGGCGATGACTTCGGCAAAGGCTGGCACTGGGGCGTAAATTTTATCTTCGAGACTGAACTGAGCCATGAGCGCGCCAAGGAAGTCGCCATCAGCGGAGGTCTGAGCCGCACGATCATTGACCAAGTGTTGAGCGCGGGAATTGAAATGCAATGGAAGCACGAAACGGTGGCGGGAGATCCTAGCAACCCTGAAGTGCAGTTTGAAATCGGGCCGTCCATCCAGTGGCGGTTGACGAAAAACACCCATCTGGATGTAGTCGCGCTTGCAGGCACCACGGGTCAGGGGCCGAAGTTTGAGGGCTTTGTGATCTTTGGAATTGATTTCGGCGGCGGTGAAAGCAAAAAAGGATATACTCCCGTCTCGACAGGTCTGCGGCCTTGAGTGCATTCGCATTTTATGAAACTCGATCTTCTCGCGAGCATCACCGTCTCCCTCGCCGTGCATGTGGGCGCAGCAGTGGTGGTCGGCGGATGGCTTTCACAGATGCCTGCGGGTGCGCTTGCTGCGACGCTTGGGATTGAGGAAGTGATAGTTGAAATCAGCGGCGAAGATAAAATCGCCGTCAATGATTCAAATGCGACGGCGGCTCCAGCGCCAGAGCAGCCGCAAATAGAAGCCGCGCCTCCAGAGAAATCAGAAGAGGCTCCTCCTGCGCCCATGGTGATGGAAACGCCCAGGACCATCGGTCCGGCACAAGAAGCAAGGACGGTAGCCAAAGATGTTAAAGTCAATGCACCTCGCGATACACCTAAAAATAATGCGGGCAATCCCGTTCTCAAATCAGGCAGCGCCTCATCACGAACTTCATCCGGCGGAGGATCTACCTCGGCGGAATATCGTGCGCGCGCATCCCTCTCCTATCCCGCATCCGCGTTGCGCGCCCAGGCGGGCGGGCGTGTGGTGTTGTCAGTGGAATTAAATGAAAATGGAAGGGCTGTCTCCGTCACGGTAAAAGTTTCCAGCGGCCGGTCTGATCTCGATGCCGCCGCTGTCGCTTGCGCCCGACAGAGCATTTATGAGCCGTATCGCATCAATGGAGTTGCGCAGTCCAGTCGTGTGGAAGCGCCTTTCGAATTCAAGGCTCCTCTCCAGTAACAAGGGCCTCTAACCCTTGCAGGCTCAAGAGCGAGATGCTCTTGC
>JAYVQB010000106.1:0-9880 GCA_043757085.1 Verrucomicrobiota bacterium | reverse complement strand
GTTTCACTTCCGCGCCGATGCGAACGACACCATCCGCGCTGAGATTGCGTAGTGCTTCATCGCCCACGTTCGGGATGTCGCGGGTGATTTCTTCCGGGCCGAGCTTGGTATCGCGCGCTCCGACCTCAAAATCTTCGATGTGGATGGATGTATAAATATCCTCTTTCACCACGCGACGGCTGATGACGATGGCATCTTCAAAGTTGTAACCGTTCCAAGGCATGAACGCAACGAGCAAGTTCCGGCCCAAAGCGAGTTCGCCGTTGTCGGTGCAAGGACCGTCAGCGAGAATGTCGCCCTTCTTCACCTTCTGTCCGCGCTTGACGAGCGGACGCTGGTTGATGCAAGTGCCGGCATTGGAGCGCATGAATTTGCGCAGGCTGTAGTAGTAAGTGCCTTTTTCAGGATCGGTTTTAACCTTGGCGGGATCAGCGGCAAAAGCCTTCTCGCTGATGGGCAGCGAGCCGTCCTTGGTGATGATGATGTAATCGGCGGTGGAAGCAGCGACGATGCCGCTGGCATCGGCCACGACCACGGACTGGGAGTCGCGCGCGGTTTTGCCTTCCATACCGGTGCCGACATACGGTGCCTCGGATTCAAGAAGCGGCACACCCTGGCGCTGCATGTTCGATCCCATCAGCGCACGGTTGGCGTCATCGTGCTCAAGGAAGGGAATCAGCGAAGCGGCAACGGACACGAGCTGCTTCGGCGAGACATCCATGTAAGTGGTCTGATCCGGGGAAACTTCAAGGAAGTCGCCGCGATAGCGCACGGTAATTTTCGAGTCCTTGAACTTGCCCTTGTCGTCAATGGCATTGTTAGCCTGGGCGACGTGGTGATTCTCTTCCTGATCGGCAGTAAGGTAATCAATCTGACCCGTGATGGTTCCGTTGACCACTTTGCGATAAGGAGTCTCGATGAAGCCGAACTCATTGATGCGCGCATAACTGCACATGGAGTTGATAAGTCCGATGTTCGGACCTTCGGGAGTTTCAATCGGGCAGATACGTCCGTAGTGCGATGGATGCACGTCGCGAACTTCGAAGCCGGCGCGGTCGCGGTTGAGACCACCAGGTCCAAGAGCAGATAGACGGCGCTTGTGCGTTAGTTCTGCCAGAGGATTCATCTGATCCATGAACTGGCTGAGCTGGGAACGTGCGAAGAAATCACGAACGACGGCGCTAAGCGCCTTGGGATTGATGAGTTTCTGCGGCGTCATCACGTCCATGTTTACGTCGAAGAGCGTCATACGCTCCTTGACCAGACGCTCGGTGCGGGCAAGGCCCACGCGGCACTGATTGGAGAGAAGTTCGCCCACTGCCCGGACGCGACGGCTACCAAGGTGATCAATGTCATCAATCACACCTTCACCGCCCCGCAGACGGAAGAGATAGCGCAGTGCGGAAATTACATCTTCAGCCGTGAGAATGCGCATATTGTCATCAACCTTGATGCCGAGTTTTTGGTTGATCTTATAACGACCAACACGCGTGAGGTCATAGCGCTTAGGATCGAAGAACAGACGCTTCACAAGGGCGCGTGCATTAGGAACGGTCGGCGGATCGCCAGGGCGGAGACGGCGGTAAATTTCTTTGAGAGCCTCGTCTTCATCGCGAGCGACATCCTTGCGGAGCGAAGCAATGAGAAGTTCATCCTGTGACGCAGTGATCACGCGCACGGACTTGTGACCGAGCTGGATGATTTGGCGCACGATTCCCTGGGTGAGCGGCTCATAGGCGCGGGCCACGATGAGTTCGCCATCAAGGATGTCTTTGAAGAGAACCTTGGAAGCGAGCTCCTCATCGTCCATCGTTTCCTTGAGCTTCATATCCTCAATAGGATAGAACAACTTCAAGATGTCTTCGTCGGTTGGATAGCCAATGACGCGCAGGAGCGTGGTCGCGAGGAATTTCCGACGGCGACGGCGGCGGTCGAGATAGACATAGAGCAGGTCATTTGTATCGAACTGCACTTCCAGCCAGGTGCCGCGATCAGGAATGATGCGGAAACCAAAGAGCCAGCGGCCATTGAGATGCTGGGAAGTTTCAAAGCAAATGCCGGGGGAACGATGCAACTGGCTGACGACAACGCGCTCAGCTCCATTGATAACAAAGGTGCCGCGGGTGGTCATCATGGGAAGTTCGCCCATGTAAACTTTTTCCTGCTTGGCACCAGCCTCGTCGCGCAATTCGTAAGTCACATACAATGGCGCGCTGTAAGATTCCGCATCACGGATCGCCTGGATGGGCGTAAGTTTTGGCTCACCAATATCATACTGGGTGAAATCCAAGGTCATCTTTCCATCATAGCTTTCGATAGGAAAGACTTCGCGGAATACGGACTGAATGCCGGTGGTTTTCCGATGCGACGCAGACACATCCTTCTGCAGGAATTCCTCGTAGGATTTGAGCTGAACTTCAATGAGGTTCGGGGGCTCGATAGGATCTTTGATCTTGCCAAAATTGATGCGCTGGGACATACGAGGTGGGGCTGGGGTGGACGACGGGTTGGGCAAAGCACCGGAACTGAATCCGGCAAATCGGGCGGTGCAGAGGCAGGATTGGAATCCTGCCGTGCGCCTATGTAAGTTAAACTATGTTACGAACGGCCGCCGGCAGACGGAACATTCGCAACGCAATAATTCTCCGCCACGCACCCATCTGCTCCAAAAACCATCCGGCACCCATGCAGGCACGGGAACGAGGTCGTCGGAAAACAGAACAGAAGCATTGCGGGAATCGAGAATTTTTTGAGGAACGCGTTGCGCCGTATGAACGGCGCAACGCGCAAAAGGGAATGTTACTTGATTTCGACTTTGGCGCCTGCGGCCTCCATCTTCTTCTTGATCTCGTCGGCTTCTTCCTTGCTGACGCCCTGTTTAAGGGGCTGAGGTGCGCTTTCAACGAGCTTCTTGGCTTCGGCAAGGCCGAGTCCAGGGACAACGGCGCGCACTTCCTTGATGACGCCAATCTTATTGGAGCCACAGTCGGTGAGGACGACATCGAACTCAGTCTTTGCTTCAGCAGCAGGAGCTGCGGCAGCACCACCACCAGCGGCGGTGACAGCAACGGGAGCGGCAGCGCTAACGCCCCACTTCGTTTCGAGGGTTTTCACAAGTTCAGCGACTTCCAGGACGGTAAGTCCGCTAAGTTCATCTACGATTTTATTGAGGTCTGCCATATTATTATTTTGGTATTGCTGTTGGTCGGGGCTCCGACTGTTTTGAGATTGTCAGCCGACAATCCGGCAAGGAACCGTTGGTTGTTTTTTTATTCAGGCGGATTGCTCCGCCATCAATTCAAATTTGTTGGGGTTAGGATGCGTGGTCCGCCTTGGCTTGCAGCACACGGGCGAGTGAGGCGGCGGGTTCATTCAAGACGCGCACCAGCTTGCTGGCAGGAGCCTGAAGAACTCCAAGAAGGGTGGCCAGCAGAACCTCGCGAGATGGAAGGTCGGCAAGGGCCTTGATTCCGGCGTCATTGAGATAATTGCCATCGAGAACGCCAGCTTTCATTTTTGGCTTTTCAAACTCGGCGGTGAAGTTTTTCATCACCTTGGCGGCGGCGCACACATCCTTGGCGCCAGTCACGACGGCAGTCTGGCCGGTGAGCACGGAAGCAAGTTCGGCGGGATACTTGGCGCGTTCGGCGGCCTTTTTCACAAAGGTGTTTTTGTAAACGTGAATCTCGGCGCCTGCTGTGCGCAGGCGTTTGCGCAACTCCTCGAATTTGTTCACAGTGAGTCCTGTGTAATCAACCACGAACAGGAACGGGGAGGCATTCACCTTCTCCAGAAGGTGATCAATCATGACGGTTTTTTCTGCTTTCATCGTTATTCCTTGTAATGGTTAGGCTGCTGCGGTTTTGATGTGCTTGGAAACATCAAGCTTGATCGGAGGCGACATCGTGGCCGCGAGCGTGATGTTCTGGATGTATCGGCCCTTAGCGGATGCGGGGCGCGCACGCAAAATGGCGTCGATGAGCGTCTGCCCATTCTCGGCGAGAGCCTTGACATCGAAGCCCACTTTGCCGATGGCGGCGGCGAGATTACCATTCTTGTCGAGTTTGAATTCGACACGGCCAGCTTTGACTGCCTTTACCGCAGCGGCGGTGTCGTCGGTGACGGTGCCGGTCTTCGGATTGGGCATCAAGCCACGAGGTCCGAGTTGCTTGCCCAGTTTGCGGACTTCAGCCATGGCGGCGGGAGTGGCAATGGCAACGTCGAAATCTGTAAATCCGGCCTTTACCTTTTCGATGAGGTCTTCAAAACCAACATGCTCAGCGCCGGCAGCCTTGGCGGCGGCGGCGGTATCACCAACAGCAAACACAGCCACACGCACAGTCTTGCCGCTTCCATGAGGAAGGGGGCAGGTGCCGCGGACCATTTGATCGGATTTCTTCGGATCCACCGTCATGCGGAACGCGAGAGTTACTGTCTCAGAGAACTTGGTGGACGGGAGCTTCTTAACAAGTTCGGCAGCCTCTTCGAGACTGAATTGTTTGTCAGCGGGGATCATCTCTGCCGCTGCTCTGTATCGTTTGCTTCTCTTTTTCATGTTGGTAGGCAGTTCAAATGAATCGTGTTGGTTGATTCTCCTGCGGTTTGGTTTGAGTTTTAAGGACTTGTCTGAAATTTAGTCAATGATATCGATTCCCATCTGTCGCGCGGTTCCGGCCATGATGCGGCTCGCAGCTTCAAGGTCTGTGGTATTCAAATCGGCCATCTTGGCTTTTGTTGCCTCATGAAGCTGCTTGCGCGTAATCCTGGCAACCTTGATCTTGTTGGCCTCCTTGGAACCGGAGGCGATGTTGGCGATCTTTTTAAGAATGTTGGATGCAGGAGGCTGCTTGGTGATGAAGGTAAAGCTCTTATCCTTGTAAACTGTGATGACCGTAGGCAGGACGTCACCGCCCGCCTTTTGCGTGGCAGCATTGAACTCTTTGCAGAAAGCCATGATGTTGACTCCCGCTTGTCCGAGCGCTGGCCCAATGGGCGGTGCAGGGTTGGCGGCTCCAGCTTTGATCTGGAGTTTGATCATTTTGACGATTTCTTTGGCCATCTGTAGTTTTCTAGTTTTCGTTTATGGAATATTGTTCTTAAAAATCAGTCGGGCAGATTAGGCTTTTTCAACCTGCCAGTATTCGAGGTCAACCGGAGTTGAACGCCCAAAAATGTTCACAGAAACGCGTAGCACACCTCGCTCCTGGTCAATCTCCTCAATGACGCCGATCTGGCTCTCGAAAGGACCGTCGGCCACGCGGACGCTATCACTAAGAGAGAACTGAATCTTGGGCTTGGCGCCCTCTTCGCGCTCACGGACTTGGGCGAGCAGCGTTTCCACCTCCTTGGCGCGCAATGGAATCGGATGATCTTTGGCACCGGCAAAATTGAGGAATCCATCGGTCTCCTTGACGAAGTGCCAGGTCTGCACCACGGGCTTGTTGTGCTCGTCAAGGAGCCACATATTTGCAATAATGTAGCCTGGATAAACTTTACGGGTGGTTTCACTACGTTTTCCTTTTTTGACCTCAGACACGCGCTCGGTAGGAACGATAACCTCGAAGATATAGTCGCCCATCTCCTCTGTGGCGATGCGCTTGATCATGTTATCACGCACGCGCTGTTCAAGTCCGGCCCGGACGTGACACACATACCATTGATCATGCGGTAAAGGAATAGCTCCCATAATATATTAGTTCAATTGGTGAGGCGACGCTGCCTAGGAGGTGAAAGCTTCAAAAAATTTGCGGAGAATAAAATCAAACACACCCGTGAATGCCGCCAAAATGAGCACGGCAATGAAAACCACAGTCGTGGCATCCGTGAGTTCCTTGTAACGGACGAAGCCCTTCTCCTTGGGATCCCAAGGCCATGTGGCTTTTTTCAGTTCAGTCCAGACTTCGGATATGTAGCGGGAAATGCGGTTCATGCGAGTCGTCAAGAAATCAAGATAGCCATGTTCGGCTGGCACGCCGGGAGGGAATCGAACCCCCAACCAACGGTTTTGGAGACCGCTACTCTACCAATTGAGCTACCGGCGTATTCGTCTTGGCGGACTGTCTCGATATTGTAAATGCCTTTAGTGTTTGTTCAAGTTCTCACCGTTTGAGGACAGAACAGCCGAGGGTTGTCTTGCCGACAAGCCTGCGGTGCTCAAATTCTAAAACAGCGCAGTTCGGATCAGTCCAGAATTTCAGCCACACGGCCAGAGCCGACGGTGCGACCACCTTCACGGATGGCGAAGCGCATCGTCTTCTCCATGGCGATCGGGGTGATTAACTCCACAGTGATTGAAACGTTGTCGCCAGGCATGACCATTTCCACACCATCAGGCAGGGACACGGTTCCAGTCACGTCCGTAGTGCGGAAATAGAACTGCGGGCGGTAGTTTGTGAAGAACGGCGTATGACGGCCACCTTCATCCTTGGAAAGAACATAGACTTGCGCAGTGAACTTCTTGTGTGGCTTCACCGATCCGGGTTTGGCGATGACCTGTCCACGCTCCACGTCGGTTTTCTTCACACCGCGGAGAAGCAAGCCCACGTTGTCACCCGCACGACCTTCGTCGAGGAGCTTGCGGAACATTTCAATGTCAGTGACGGTAGTCTTGATGGTGTCCTTGAGGCCAACGATCTCGACTTCACCCATCTTCTTGACGATACCACGCTCAACACGGCCCGTGCAAACGGTGCCACGACCTTCAATCGCGAACACGTCTTCAACCGGCATGAGGAAGTCTTTGTCAATCGGACGCTCTGGAAGCGGGATGTAGCTATCCACAGCATCCATGAGCTTGAGGATATTGGCCTCCTGCTCGGCGTCGCCTTCCATGGCCTTGAGGGCGGAACCCTTAACGATCGGAATGTCGTCACCAGGAAAATCGTATTTGCTAAGAAGCTCGCGAACTTCCATCTCAACGAGGTCGAGAAGTTCCGAATCATCCACCATGTCCACTTTATTCATGAAGACCACAACGGCTGGCACACCGACCTGACGGGCGAGAAGAATATGCTCGCGAGTCTGCGGCATCGGGCCGTCAGCAGCGGAAACAACAAGGATCGCACCGTCCATCTGGGCTGCGCCTGTGATCATGTTTTTCACATAGTCAGCGTGGCCAGGGCAATCAACGTGCGCATAGTGGCGCTTTTCAGTTTCATATTCGACGTGCGCCGTGTTGATGGTGATGCCGCGCTCTTTTTCCTCGGGCGCCGCGTCGATTTCATCATACCTCTTCGCCTGCGCGAAGCCCTTTTTTGAAAGGACCGTTGTGATGGCGGCGGTCAATGTGGTTTTACCGTGGTCAACGTGGCCGATGGTGCCGATGTTGACATGCGGTTTGTTCCTCTGGAATGCTTCTTTGGCCATTGTCTTGTGTTGTTACGCTGTTGGTTTATGGGGGGATTTGATGGGGTTTCCTAGGACTCCTGGAGCTCGTGGCGGGGGTTGAACCCGCGACCTCGTCCTTACCAAGGACGCGCTCTACCACTGAGCTACACGAGCGCTGCCACGAGTCGTGGAAACGCACCGCTTTCTCGTAAAGACGAAAAATCTTTGTCAAGACGCCGCTTGGACGTATAGACAAAAATCTCCCGCCTTTGTCAAAAAAGTGGGAGCCATAGTAGTGGGATGCGGCGGACTGTCAAAAAAAAATGATAAAAAGTTTGAAAAAACAACTTTACCGAAAAAACCGGCCTGCCGCCGCAATTTTTTACCAGACCATACGCACCGCCGCCACCAAGGTCAGCGAGAACATCACCCTCTCGAACACGGGCTGCGACATCCGCCTCAGCAGTGCCCAACCCAGAAAAATGCCCGTCACCACACCGGGCAAGAGCACTAGATTCGTCTTGAGTGATGACTGATTAATGATTCCCAGATCGGCGCTAAATGGAATTTTCAGCAGATTGATAAAAAGAAAAAAACGGGAGAATACCCCCAGATATTCCTTTTTCTCAAACCGATGCGCCAGCAGATACACCGTCATCACCGGGCCGGCAGCATTCGCCAGCATCGTCGTCGTCCCCGCAGTGACTCCCATGCCCCATGTGAAAAAACGTCGCCGATGTAGATCGGCAAAAGCGGCGCGTTTCAGGTCCAGTAACAACTTAAATGCCAGAAGCAAAAGGATCGTCCAGCCGATGACCGGTCGCGCCACGGCGCTGTCAATCCGATGCAACAGCAACCACCCCACCACAACACCGATGGCCGCAGGAGGAATCAGAGGCACGATCTGCCGCCACGAGCCACCTTTGTGGTTGATCGCATAGCCCATCAAATCCGCAAAAATCAGCAACGGCAAAACCAGCCCCACCGAAGGCATCGCGCCAAAAGCCTCTGCCATCAAAACCACATTCAGCGTCGCCGCCCCCGCCAGTCCCGCCTTGGACATGCCGATACACAACGCGGCCAGCAACGCGAGCACAAGTGCGTGCGAATCGTGAATGAGCGTATGCTGTGACAACCAGTCGGTGAGCGGCATGAGCCGCAGAGCCTCAAGCATCAAACCTCAAACTTCAAGGAAACTCCAAGCATCAAGGTAGATCCTACTTTGGAGACTTGAGCATTGAACCTTGAACCTTCCTCAAATCGTGATTTCTTCCGCGCTCATCAAAAAACCTGCCATGCCCAAAAAGAAAATCGTTCTCGCTTACTCCGGTGGTCTCGACACCTCCGTTCTTCTCTCGTGGATCAAGGACACTTATGACGCGGAGATGATCTGCTTCTGCGCCAACATCGGTCAGGAAGACGAACTCAATGGCCTCGAAAAAAAGGCGAAGCAAACTGGCGCGTCGAAAATCTACATCGACGATCTCCAAGATGAGTTCGCCAATGACTTCATCTATCCCATGATGCAGGCGGGGGCGATTTACGAAGGCCAATACTTTCTCGGCACCAGCATCGCGCGGCCCTTGATTGCGAAACGCATGGTTGAGATCGCCAAAAAAGAAGGCGCGACTGCCATCGCCCACGGTGCCACTGGCAAAGGCAATGACCAAGTGCGCTTCGAACTCACCGCCGCTGCACTCGCTCCGGAAATCGAGATCATCGCCCCGTGGCGCGACGAGCGCTTCCGCAATGAATTCCCTGGTCGTCAGGAGATGATCGACTACTGCGCGAAACACAAAATCCCCGTGCTGGCCAGCGCGAAGAAGCCGTTCTCGATGGATCGCAATCTCCTGCACATCAGCTACGAAGCGGGCATCTTGGAAGACCCGTGGTTCGATGCGGGCGACAAAAAAAACAAAGATTACTTCACTGTGCTCTCCTGCTTCCCCGAGGACGCGCCCGACAAACCAGAATACGTCACGCTTGATTTCAAAAAAGGAAACTGCGTCGCCGTCAACGGCAAGACGCTCTCGCCCTTGGCCGTGATGAAGCTTCTCAATAAACTCGGCGGCAAACACGGCGTCGGTCGCGTGGACATGGTGGAGAACCGGTTCGTCGGCATGAAATCGCGCGGCGTGTATGAGACGCCCGGCGGCGCGATTTTGCATTTCGCGCATCGCCAGATGGAATCGCTCACGATGGACCGTGAAGTCATGCACCAGCGCGACGCGCTCATCCCCAAGTATGCCGAGCTGGTCTATAACGGCTTCTGGTATGCGCCGGAACGCTACGCGTTGCAGGCCTATGTCGAGGAATCGCAGAAGAACGTCACCGGCACGGTGCGCGTGAAACTCTACAAGGGCAACATCGTGGTCAGCGGCCGCAAATCCAAAGTCAGCCTCTATAATCCGCACATCGCCACGATGGAGGCTGATCCGACCAAGGCCTACAACCAGGACGACGCCACTGGCTTCATCCGCTTGAACGGCCTGCGGCTGAAAGTGGCGGCGAAGGTGCAGAAAGAGAACCCGCTTGCCTAATCTGAATAAACGAA
>JAYVQB010000105.1:0-9885 GCA_043757085.1 Verrucomicrobiota bacterium | reverse complement strand
AAATCTTCTGTGATGAAGTCGCCTCGTTCGGCGTCTCCGCCACGCTGCGTCGCGAGAAGGGTCACGACATTTCCGCCGCGTGTGGCCAGCTTCGATTGAAGCAGGAGACGGATCTCGGAATCATCGAGGTGCCGGTCAAAATTAAACCTCAAGGATCAAGCATCAATCCTCAATGAGAAGGAGCGCGAGAGCCGAGCAGGGCGAGTCAACTGTGAAGCCCTCTCGCCCATTGTGCGTCTGGAATGTGGCCACGTTGAAGACCCATTATTAGGCGATTGGTCTGGCGACACACTCGCGCTCCATCTTTTTTAGATGGCTCACGCGCGCCGAATTTGAATTACAGCGCCGCTTGATCGACGTTCGCACCGCAGTATTCTCTCCCCATGCAAGCTGGGGCCAGAGCTTCAAAGAAATCCCAAAAGCAAGAAGGAGCGCACTACACGCCTCCTGCACTTGCTGCGTTCGTGGCGCGGCAACTGGTTCCGCTTTGCAAAGTCACTCGACCCCTGGTGCTCGATCCAGCAGTCGGAGACGGTGCGTTATTACTCGCCTTCGGTAGAGAGATTGATCACAAGTGTTCGATGCGCGGCTTCGACTTGGACTCAGTTGCCGTTGAGCAATCGTCGTCACGACTGAAAACCGAAGTGCCTCAGCACGCCATCGACGTGCGCCAACAAGATTTTCTTGATGTCGCAATGCAACATCAAGCTGGCTCGCTCTTCGCTCAGTCAGGTGAGTATGATGTCGTGATTGCCAATCCCCCTTATGTCCGAACTCAAGTCATGGGCGCGGAGCGTTCGCAGCGTCTTGCCAATCAGTTTGATTTGAGTGGGCGCGTGGACTTGAGCTTCGCGTTCATCCAAGGAATCGCCGATGTGCTCAAGGATGGAGGCGTCGCTGGCATCATTGTCTCGAATCGTTTTATGACGACTCGTGCGGGAGAGAAAGTTCGCGAGCGTATTCTGTCGCAGTTCGAGGTGCTGCACGTTTGGGATTTTGGGGACACGAAGCTGTTTGAGGCAGCTGTATTGCCAGCCGTGCTGATCGTGCGCAAACGCCAGTCAGCACGCAGTGATTTTTCTCGATTCACCACGATCTATTCAACGTCTGAACCACCGATTCATCAGGCCGCCACAGTCTTTGATGCCTTGGCAAATGGCAGCGGTTCCGTTTCCGTTGGCGGCACGACGTTTTTGGTTCAGCACGGTCTGCTGAACCACGGCAACGATGACAACGGAACCTGGCGTATCGCCACCACACTTGGCGATGCTTGGCTCGAAACAGTGGCGAAGCACACTTTCTGCACCTTTGGCGACGTGGGTAAAATTAGGGTCGGAGTGAAGACCACTGCTGACAAAGTGTTCGTGAAAAAAAACTGGGCAGAAGTCCCCGATGACATGCGGCCAGAAGTGCTGCGCCCGCTCATCACGCATCATGCGGCCAGAAGGTATCGTTCACTGCCTGCGGATCGACAGATTCTCTACACTCACGAAGACCTCAACGGCAAGAAGGTGGTCATCGACCTCACCAAACTTCCGCGCACCGCTCGCTACCTCGAAGCACATCGCAGCACGCTCGAAGCCCGCACCTATGTCACCGAGTCGGGGCGGCAGTGGTTTGAGATCTGGGTGCCTCAAGTTCCTTCGCTCTGGCCCGTGCCTAAGCTGGTCTTCCCAGACATTTCGGAGCGCTCGACGTTTTGGATGAGCCTTGATGGTGAGATCATCAACGGCGATTGCTATTGGCTGGCAGCCAATGACCGAAGTAGCAGCGATCTTCTGTGGCTTGCGCTGGCGGTCGCCAACTCGCGGTTCATCGAAAGCTACTACGACCACGCCTTCAATAACAAGCTTTATGCAGGCAGACGACGCTTCATGACGCAATATGTGGAGAAGTTCCCTTTGCCGTCGCCGCAGTTGCCTGAATGCATTGAAATCGTCACATTGGCGCGGCAAATCTATTCGATCACTCCGAGCGAGGACGCCGATGCACTTGCAAAGCGGATCGACGCATTGGTGAACTCAGCATTTGGTCTCGGCAACACTTCAGGTGAGCGAACTACTCTGCAACAGCAGCTAGTCCGTCATTGCCATCGCGTGGTTTCTTGTTATTAAGGCAAGCGTGCAACCATTGGACTGGAAACTCATTCGCACACTCAATGGTGCTCAACACAAGGGCTTCGAAGAGCTTTGTGTGCAGCTAGCGCGAAGTGCTGTGCCTACAGGTTGTTCGATCACTCGCAACGGCACGCCTGATGGAGGGGTCGAATGCTATGGGGTGCTGGATGGTGGAGGTGAGTGGGGATGGCAGTCGAAATTTGTGCATTCGATTGATGACAGCCAATGGGCGCAAATTGATGCGTCGGTAACGACCGCGATATCGAAACATCCGAAATTAGTTCGCTATCATGTCTGTCTTCCCCTCGACTTGCCAGATGCCCGTCAGGAAGGTAAAAAGTCAGCTCGTGATCGCTGGGACGCCCATAAGGCAAAGTGGATCACGTTGGCTGGCAAACAATCAATGACGGTTGAGTTCGTCTTGTGGGGTAGCTCTGAATTGCTCGACTTGCTCTCGTTGCCCCACAATACCGGTCGCGTGATGTTTTGGTTCGGAAGTCCTGGTTGTTTTGACAGTCACTGGTTCGAAACTCACGTCGCTCGCGCGACCAAGAGTGCTGAACCTCGTTATACTCCTGAGCTCCATGTCGAGATTCCCATTTCGAGGAAGTTCGAAGCCTTTGGCAGAACTGCTGCAATGATTGATCGCATACGCGGGACTGGTAGTGGTCTTCAGGACGACTACAGGTGGATAGCTCGCTGGGCGGACAGTGATGACACACCCGGACTTGGAACTGCATGCCAACCTCTGAAGACCGCCATGGACAGTCTCATGGCATCGCTGGACCACTTTGCGGAACAACCCGCTGGCAGGCAGGGGGTAGCCGAGATTTGTGCTACAGCTAATCAAGCTCTCGATGCCTGTGATGCCGTTGAGAGTTGCCTCTATGCAATCGATGAGCACTTGCGCAGTCTTGCTGAGGTGGATGCCGGGAATGAGAAAGAGAACAGTCGTAAACGATCTGAGCAACAGATACAAAGACATCGCTGCTTGCGCGACTTTGAGTTTGAAGTGCGGTCAGCGAGAGCGATCTATGAGGCTGATGAAGCCTTCACAGAATCGCAGGTGCTTATTTTGACAGGCGAGGCTGGCACTGGGAAAACACATCTCTTGTGTGATCTTGCCAAACACCGTCTCACCGAGAATCGCCCGACGGTTCTACTGTTGGGTCAGAGCTTTACTACGACGGATTCTCCTGCACGACAGGTCGCTACATTACTCGGCTTTCCAAACGCAACGCTGACCGAGCTTGTAGGTTGCCTAGAAGCAGCGGCTGAGGCTGCCAACGCTCGCTGCTTGATCTTAATTGATGCGCTCAATGAGGGAATGGGCAGACTCTTTTGGAAGCCACATATCACTGAATTTGTGGAGGCGATCAAAGCATCGCCCTGGCTGGCTGTCGCGTTTTCCGTTCGGACTTGTTACACAGATGTGGTGTTTCCTCAAATGATCTTGAATGAGGCTGCAAATGCAACACATCACGGATTCGAAGAGGTTCAGCACGAGGCCGCAAAGTTTTTCTTCTTGGCTCATGGCTTGGAGTTCGCATCTGCCCCCGTGTTCTCTCGTGAGTTTTCCAATCCGTTGTTTCTCAAAACCCTGTGCAGAGGGTTGCAAAAGTCAGGCTACCGAACGCTGCCCCGCGGATTCCACGGGATCACCAAGGTCTTTGGCCTTTACCTTGTAGCGATGGAGTCCGAATTCGAAAGGCGGCTCGACTATCCGCCAAAGCAGCAGCTCGCTTGTCGAGCTCTACAAGCCCTAGTCGATGAAGCATCGAAGAAGAATCAACAATTCCTGTCAAGCGAGCGTGGACGCGAGGTCATCGACTGTCTTCTCCCTGGTAGAATCTATTCCGAGTCTTTGTATAAGGCGCTGCTTGATGACGGACTCATCATGGAAAGCCTCTCTTATGAGCGCGACGGCACCGCCCATGACGTGGTGAGCATAGCCTATGAGAGGTGGGCCGATCACTTGGCAGCAAAGTCACTATTGGATGCACATCTAGATCCCGCGCGACCAGCAGAAGCGTTCAAACTGGGAAGGCCGCTCGCCCTTTACGGAGAGGGATTCTCCATGCGCGAAGGCATGAGGGAAGCTCTGTCCATTCAGTTGCCGGAGCGCGTGGGCAGGGAGTTGCTGTCTCTCGCGCCCTACGGACTCCGCGAATGGGGCATGGCGGATGCGTTTCTGCATAGCGTGGTTTGGCGTGATCCCGCTGCTTGCACGCCAGCGATAGAACCTCTCTTGAACTACATTGAGACACACGATCTGAGCCTCAATGCCGATATTTGGGACACCAGAATCACCGTCGCCACCATTCCTGGGCATGCATTAAATATGGCCGCGATGGATCGTCGGCTCAAAGCAACACCCATGCCCGATCGCGATGCCGATTGGACCATAGCAATTCACAAGGCGTGGGATCAGGAGCATAGCGTCCGCCATCTTGTGGATTGGGCCTGGGGTTTGGAAAGAGGCGCGCCGCTGGAAGACGACTCTGCATGGCTCGCGGCTCTCACGCTTTGCTGGTGCTTCACTTCATCGAATCGGTTTCTGAGAGATTGTGCCACCAAGGCGGCAGTGAACTTGCTTGATGACCGGTTGGATATGGTGACACGGCTGGTAAAGCACTTCGCCAATGTGGATGATCTTTACGTGAGGGAGCGCGTGCTCGCCGTTGCGTGTGGAGTGGCCCTACGATCTTACGATGTGCGCAAAACGACCGACCTCGCTGAAGCAGTTCACGAGACAGTCTTCGCATCAGGCAGTCCACCGGTCCACATTCTATTGCGTGACTACGCTCGATCAGTAATCGAGAGAGCTGTTCATCTCGGCGGCAATCACGCATTCGACCCCAGCATAGCGAACCCGCCTTACCAAAGCACCTGGCCCACCATTCCGACCAAAGAAGAGATTGAGGCACTCAAGACCGATTGGCAGCAAATTGGCAAGAGCCTGCCTGAAGAAGAATGGGCTAGGAATGGGATAATAGGCTCGGTGATGGACGGCGATTTCGCGCGCTATGTGATTGGCACGAATCACTGTTCAACGGATTGGCTCTCACTCGGCATCAAGGAGACGCCTTGGACGCCTCCCTTGCAGCGAATCGAACAGCTTATTGCTCCCTTATCCAATAAGCAGCGTAACTGCTGGAAGTTGATAGAAAAGCTGCATCTCGCCAGAAATCCACCACTTAACTATTACGCGGCAATGCTTACGAGACAGGAGGAACCGCAGGTGCCCAAAGAGGAGGTGGAGACCATGTTCCGCAAAGAAAACAAGCGACAGGAGATGCGCAATACTTTGATTCAGCAACTTGGAGATTCGCTGCCAATACAAGTTCGAGAACAATTCAATAGTCTGATCGAGGAGCATGACATGTCTGGCAGTGATCGTCCTCCTCGCTTCGACTTGTCACTGATACAGCGATACATCGTTAAACGAGTCTTTGACCTTGGGTGGACCGTCGAACGCTTCGGTTGGTTTGATCGACGCTACATAAAGAATGAAGGACGCGCGGCATTCAAATCCGAACGCATTGGTAAGAAATACCAGTGGATTGCATATCACGAAATCAGCGCACTGGTGGCAGATCATTATCAATACCGCGAAGATCGCTGGGGCACAGATACCGCAGAGTCGTATGAAGGCCCTTGGCAGGATTGGTTTCGTAATATTGATCCCACCCATTGTATCAAAGCGCTGCCTCAGCGCGTAAGCGGTCGCGAAGCTTGGTGGGAACCCGTCCGTTACGAGAGTTGGGGAAATGAGCGAACAGGGCAGGAGTGGGCGCTCGACGCGTCCGATTTTCCTGATTTGTCTCGATTTCTACGGGTGACAGATCGTGAAGGTGTGCACTGGATTAATATCTACGGCTTCCATTCTTGGGAGCGCAAGCGACTGCCAAGCCAACAGCGCAGCGATGCTGAACAACGCAGCCTATGGATCAAATTCCATGCTTATTTGGTCAAGCGTAGCGATGCCCCAGCATTGCTAGATTGGGCCGCGAGTATCGACGTAGGTGAGGTATGGATGTCCCACCAACTGCCACATGATTCGAGGGTGTTCCTCGGTGAACACAGCTTGGCGAAAGCATCGCGTTTTCACGAGTGTGCCTACTACGGACATGATGGCTGGAACTTATGTGGCGGGTCGCCAGTAAATGTATTCTCGATTCCGGTGGAGTATTTCGAGGAGCGCGGCGCTTTTGACTGCTCAATGGACGAGAGTTTCACGCTTACACTTCCAGAGCCGGAACTTATGAGAAAACTCGGACTTCGGTGGACAGGCAATGGTGCGGATTTCGTCGCGCCGTCTGGCGATCTCTTCGCCACTGACCCAAGCGCACACGAGGCGGGTATGCAGTGCTTGCTCCTGCGAGAAGATTTGTTTTGGAAGTATCTCGATCATAACGATCTCGCTCTGGTTTGGGCAATTAGTGGCGAGAAGAATCGATACGGCCAGAATCAAAGTTACGATGATTTCTTCGGCCTACGCTTCTCCGGCACTTTTGAACTGACTCGCCAAGGCTTACGAGGCAATGTGCGTCATCAAGACCAGAAAGTGAAATAGTATACTACCTGTTTCATGTTTAATTCCCTCGAATACGAGGGAATTAAACACCCCCCACATCACGCCCGGATCATGTCCTTCACCACCTGGAACCAGAGATAAAAACAGCCGCGCCATGAGTAGCGGAAGTGCTGCTCGTCGGCGCGCACGATGACGCCAGTGATGAGGTTGTGATCGATTTGCTGGGTGAGGTCGCGCTGGATGGCGGTGTGGAGCTGTTCCGGCTCCTGCGGCGAGACGCGCCCGTCGGTCACGCCATTTTTTTCGAGGAAAAATTCATGGGACGCAAGCATGTCGGCAAAGGTTTTCACATCCGTGCAGCGGTTCATGCGCTGGCGCGGCGCGAGGCGCATGGTGAAGCTGAAGGGGTAATTGGTGGAGATGAAAGTCATGCCGTCCACGGTGCGCGTGGTCAGGCTGGCATGGGAGAAGACAAAGCCGTCCTGCTGCGCGACGCTGATGCTGGCCTGGAGATTTTTTTCGGGATGATAGAAGAGGCGGACAAAGTGGTCGGTCTGCTCCCACTTCCATCCGGCGTCATCGGCTTGCACGAACCCGGCCTCCTCGACTTCGGCGGTGATTTCATCGAGATCGGGAAATACATCGCGCGAAGGCGGAAAGCGGTGTTTCACTTCACTGCGCATCGGGAAGCGCAGACGGCGCACACGTCCGGCGATTTCGAACCACGGAAAAAGAAACCAGAGCGCGATGGCGAATCCACCCCAGGCGTGGCTGCCGGTGGTGAAATAGCCGCCGAGATAAGTGGCCACCATCACGGCGACCCATCCCGCCTTGGCGAGCCAGCGGTTGTTAAACGTGCGGCACGCCATCGCGAAAACGATGAGGCCGAAGATGAGCAGGATTTGAGACATGAGCCTTGGGGCGGAAAAAGGTAAAGAACGCATGGTTTGCGTCAATTGCAACCACCCCGGACTGCTTAAGCCCTGCCCAGCAGACAGCAAATCGTGCGTGGTGAAGCGGGTCTGTTCTGTTAGAATGTCCCACAAAGGAGCTAATAACTATGAAAAAATTACACAGCATACTCGCGGCTATTGATTTTTCACCCTCAAGCCGCAACGCCTTGTGTGAGGCGGCTCGCGTGGCGGCATACGACGAGTCGTCTCTAACGGTCGTTCACATCGTGGAGCAGGAGCTGGCCAATGCGATCGGTCAGTCGCTCAAGCTCGATGCCGCCGGTGTGATCGCGCATGTTCACAAGAGCTTGGAACACTTCATCGCCCAGGCGGGTGCAGGCACGATGCAAATCGCAGCTGAAGTGCGCATCGGGCATCCGTTTGCTTCGCTGGTCTTGGCATGCCAGAAACATAAGGCGGACTTGCTGGTCATGGGGTCGCGCGGCTCGCAACATGGCGTTGGCTGTGTGGGAGCCATCGCCGCGCAATGCGTGCGGAAGGCGCCGACGGAAGTGCTGCTGGTGAAAGAAGATTTCACCGGGCCGCACCGGCACGTCATCGCCTGCGTGGATTTGTCCGAGACTTCGGCGAAGTCCATTCAGTTTGCGCGCCGGATTGCGGAGCAGGATGGCTCCAGATTGGACTGTCTGTTTGTGGACCAGTCAGCGCTGGCACTGGCGGCGGATTATGGCGGCTACCTTCCCGCGCTTCCAGCTCTGGACACGACCAGCGCGGGCGCGTGGCAAAAGGAACTGGATGCCTTCATTGAGCCGCTGTTGCACAACAGCTCCATCAAGGAAAAAAGAAACATCATCATGGAGCGCATGAGCATTCGTGAAGCCATCATGGAGCATATTCAGGAGACGCAGGCCAGCCTTGTCGTGCTGGGCACGCGCGGGAAGACAGATTTGCGCACGCTCATCATGGGCACGACGGCGGAGAAGGTGTTGCAACACGCTCCCTGCTCCATCCTCGCTGTGAAACCGGACGGATTTGAATACCACGTCGCATGAGCCGCGCATTCAAATCGTCCCTCAAGGCATTTCGTCAGCGGCTGATGTCAACAGCCTCACCACTCTGCCGCACTTTCCAGATCATGCCTTCCGGCAGCACGCCGGAGAAGCTGGCGAGGGGATGGATGATGCTGCGGCGGCCGATGATGCTGCCGGGGCTGATGACGCTGTTGCAGCCGATCTCGGCATGATCGCCGATGATGGCGCTGAATTTTTTCAAGCCGGTGGCGATCCGTTCTTTGCCGTGCTTGACGATGACTTCGCTGCGGTCGAGCCGCACATTGGACAGGATCACGCCCGCGCCGAGGTGTGCTTTGTGGCCGAGGATGGCGTCGCCGACATAACTGAAATGCGGCACTTCGCATTCGTCAAAGAGGATGCAGTTCTTGAATTCGCATGAGTTGCCCAAGACGCAGTTGTCGCCGGTGATGACGTTTTCCCGGATGTAGCAGCCGCTGCGCACTACGCAGTTTTTTCCAATCCACGCGGGGCCTTTGATGAACGCGCCCGGTTCGACGACGGTGCCTTCGCCAATGAAGATATTTTCTCCCACCGTGGCGTTAGGATGAACTTCGCCGAGGATGGCGGGTTTGAGGTGGGACTTGAGATATTTGGCGATGCGGGTCAGGGCACCCCATGCTGGTTCGCCACTATTAAATATCGCACCGTGGAGGGTGTGATTGAAATTGAGATAATCGGCGGCGGGGAACATCGCGGGAAGGTTCAACCAAAAATGCAAAATGAAACCAAAGAATGGACTTTCATTGCCAGATCGCGCAACGGAAGTTGAAGCTCCAGCTTCGACAGTGTCCGGCGGGTCTCGAGACCCGCCGACCTCTGACGGGACTAGAGTCCCAGCTTCCGGTTGAGAAATTTTCGCGTGATCTTTACACCGTCATGACTTCTTTTTCCTTCGAGACCACATGCTGGTCGATCTCGGCGATCTTCTTGTCAGTGATGGTTTGGACTTCTTTTTCGGAGCGGCGCAAGTCGTCCTCGGTGATGAGTCCGTCTTTCTCCAGCTTCTTCAAGCCTTCCAGCGCTTCGCGTCGCGCGGAGCGGACACGGACGCGAACTTCCTCGGCCATGCTCTTGATGGTTTTTACCATCTGCACACGGCGTTCGGTGGAGAGTTCAGGGACGGGCAGGCGGATGACTTTGCCCTCGACGGAGGGATTGAGGCCGAGCCGGGATTCGTTGATGGAGCGCTCGATGTCCTTGATGGTCGCGGGGTCGAATGGCTCGATGCGGATGAGGCGCGGCTC
>JAYVQB010000104.1:0-2547 GCA_043757085.1 Verrucomicrobiota bacterium | reverse complement strand
TAACCTATCGCGCAAAACCAGTAATTCGGTCTTTACATCGAAGCCGTCTTGGTTAGCCTGACATCGCTCAGGGAGACCTGAGCCGGGGCTTTAGAATCTCGTCCTATAGCAGCTGACGTAGGCTGCAACTACGTCGCTTCACGACCATGCAAATGGCCGGGAGGCGGCGGCGAATGTCCAGAGCCTCACGGCTTAAAGGCTGTCGCGGTTGTCTATAGGCGACTTCTAAACTCTCCGGCCACCGAAGAAGGCAGGAACAACACGGCACATTAGGCCGGACTGCTCTTCAGAAGGCGGCGAGTTTAAGAAACCCGAGACTGCCGCCGCGTGAAGCATAATAATCCTAACAATGTTCATCAACACAATGGTGCAGCAAAAAAGAATGCTGTATTTTTGATTCATCCGCGTGACCAGCAGGACATCGATCAAAGATTCAAGCTGTCAAAATATTTTCCGAGTGCTTGGACTGATTTCGCACTGAGCAGACTGCCTGGCCGCATGGGTTTGACACTTTGTGACCGGGTGAAGCTACCCAATGGAGCGATGCTGTATTTGTTGGGCGTGTTGTTGAAACCGCATCAACTGATCTCGGACAAGCGGAGTGTGATGGCAGCAGCGCGTCGCCGCATTTACCGGGCAGCTATGTTTGCCCAACGGCGACTGAATGCGGGTGTGATCGGCCTCGGTGCGCTCACTGTCTCCGCGACAAACGGTGGGCGCTGGCTGGTAGAGCAGCCGGGTATCACGGCCAGTGTCACGCATGGCGATGCTTATGCCACGGTGATTGCGCTTGAAGGGATTGAGAAAGTGATGCGATTGGCGAGATTGAAAGAGCCGCGTATCGCCGTGATAGGTGCTTATGGCGTCATTGGCTCCGCCGTGTGCAGGGCACTTGCTGCTCAGCATAATTTGCTCATGGTTGGCAGAAGCATGGCGAAGTTGGAAAAGCTCCAGCGTGAACTGCCGGTGCCAGTGCGATTGAGCACGGACATTCATTCCATCTTGGATGCCGATGTTGTGGTTTCAGCCACCAGTAATCCCGGGCCATTCATTCAGGCTGAAACATTGAAACCCAATGCGATCATCTACGACATCGCCCAACCGCAAAGCATCGACCGCAATTTGTTGATTCAACGACCAGACATTATCTGCATTGACGGGTCATTGGCTAAAACGCCGGGAGTGCGTCTGAAGTTCGATATGCGAACCGGGCAAGATGCTACGTTTGCCTGTCTCGCAGAAACAGTCTTGAAGACGCTGGAAGGAATTGATGGGCATCATGTTGGTGAGATTGATTTACTCTACATCGATCAAATCCGGGCCATAGGACACAAGCATGGCTTCGCTCATGCAGAGTTCACAGAATTGGGCAACGTGTTAGCAACAAATCGGTTTCAATCATTTCAAGCCAGCTAACCCATGCTCGCCCGCACCGCAGTTACCATTCTGGCTCGCGAAAAAGGCAAGTATGTTGGCGTGGTCATCGGTGTTTCAATGGGCTTACTTCTTGTGCTTTTGCAGTTTGGTTTCTACTTCGGCTTCCAACGGGACATCACCATCGTGCCGGATTGTTTTGAGGCTGATTTGTGGGTGTCGCAGCGCTCGCTGCTGGTGTTCGACAATCTGGCGAGCTTCGATGATCTGCCCCATGCGGAAGTGCTGGCGGATGGTGGAGTGCAGGCCGCCGCCCCGGTCATCGCCGAGTGGGTGAGGTTTCGCCGCATTCCTGATGGCGCGACGGACAGCGCCCAAGTCGTGGGCATTGATTTCATGGCGGGTGTGAAAGTGAATCTGGGTGCGGACGATGCACTTGATTTGACCTCCACATTGTCCGTGCCAGGAAATCTGCTGGTGGATGAAAAGCATCGGGATCGTGTGGGGCAGACAGTGCTGAATGAAACAGGATTCGAGATTCGCGGTCTGCACGCCAGTGTCGCGGGCGTGATGCGCGGCAAGAAGTTGTTCAGCACTTCCTGTCTATTCGTGACAGACCTGAACAATGCACGGCGCTTTCTCGGCTTTCCAGCGAACCGCATCAGCTACATCGCGGTGAAGTGTCGGGAAGGTGCGGACGTGAAAGCAACGCAGGCACGTTTGCAGAAACGTCTGCCGGAACTGCGCGTGTGGACGGCTCGCGAGTTTCATGATCTGACGCAAGACTACTGGACACGACTCACGGGCATCGGCCCAGTGCTTCTGCTCTCCGCCGCGCTGGCTGCGCTGGTAGGATTTCTCACGGTGTTTCTCTCCTTCTCACATCTCACGGCGGAGAAGCTGCCAGTCTATGCGGCGATGAAGGCAATGGGCGCATCTACGGCTGAACTCAGCGGAATGGCGCTGCTGCAAATCGGCGTGGTCTTCGGTCTAAGCTGTGTGCTGGCTCTTGCCGGTCTGGTGCTGTCGCTGCTGGCGTTGGCACACACGACGATTTCCGTGGTGCTCACGCCCGGCATCGCAACGCTGGGCGTGCTGTTCATGGCCTTGTGCTCGGTCGCTGCGGGAATGCGTTCATTGGTGAAGCTGGCGAAACTCGAACCTGCGGAGGCT
>JAYVQB010000103.1:0-2562 GCA_043757085.1 Verrucomicrobiota bacterium | reverse complement strand
GGAAGATGCGAAGCTCATCCAGAACCAGCGCATCGCCCGGCGCTTTGATGAACTTCAGCAACCAGCCACACCTGCAACCGCAGCCCGTTGATCCAATGACCAACCCGCTGTTCCGCGCACTCACGCCCGATGATCTGATGGAGATCAATGCGATCTACAATCATTATGTGCTGCACTCCACCTGCACGTATCAAACAGTGCCCAGCACGGCAGATGAACGCGCGCAATGGTTCGCGGCGCATGGAGAAAAACATCCCGTCATCGTCGCGGAACTCGAGGGTAAGGTTATCGGTTGGGGATCGCTGAGCAAGCTGCACGCACGTCAGGCATTCGCCAACAGCGTGGAAGATTCGATCTATCTGCATCACGAGCACACCGGGCGTGGCATCGGGAAAAAGATGCTCGTGGAATTGTTGCGCCTCGCGAAACTGGCCGGACATCACACTGTCCTGGGCGCGATCTGTTCAGATCAGGCAGGCAGCATTGCTCTTCATGAAAAACTTGGCTTTGAAAAAGTCGCCCATCTGCGTGAGGTCGGATACAAATTTGACCGCTGGTTGGATCTGGTGTGGATGCAGAAGATGTTGTGACTGTGCCGACGGTGGGTGCTGTGACTTGACAAAAAAACGCCGGGGCGAACAAGTCCGCACCGGCGTTGAAGATTTTTTAGGAGGAGCAATTTGAATCAGAAAACAAAGCGCATACCCGCCTTAACGGTGAGGTCTTCCGTGCGCTCATCATTGAAAATCCAGGCATAGGAAGCCTCGGTGAAAAGACCGAATCTGCTGGTTACACGATATTCCAGACCGCCGCCCACGCGGATGAGACCATCCGTGGAGCCGCTCCGCGATTCGATGCCGCCACCAGCAAACGCGTAGGGCGCGAAGGCTGTCCCGGGGATCACATAACGCAGGAGCAGGTCGGCACAGACTTGCGTGCGGGCCTCGTGCAGGCTGGAGAAATTCGCGTCGGCACGCAGACCGATGTTGGGGATGAAGTATTCGCCGACAGAAATGCCACCGCCCCAGCCGTTGTGCTTGCTCACATCGCAACCGCAGTCTGCATTGTGGTATTGCTTCAAATAGCTACCATAGACATCAATGAAGAATTCCATGTCACGGTAAAGGCTGGAAGGCACGACCGCACTGGGGGCGGGAGTGGGACTGTAAACAATCGGGCCAGCGATCAATGAGGTCGCCAGCGCGAGCGAGGATAACAGAGCGAGGATGTGCTTCTTCATGGTTGTGGTTTGGTTGTGGATATTCGATTAAGAATAATTAATAATCTTGATTCGTAAAGATTATATTGCGGCTGACCAGAAATTTTTATCAGCCCCTGATTCAGGGGTAAACCTGCTTGCGTGTCATCGGCACCATCGTCATGTTAGACGGATGAAACCGCTGCCGCTGCTGCTAATTTTTCCCTGCCTTGCCCTGAATGCTCTCGCCCAGGAGGCGAAGAAGCCGGGAGACGAGAAAGTCTGGATCGGTCCTGCGCATGTAGAAGATCCCAGCTTCGCAATCCCGGCGTCATCATCCACGACAACGTCGAAGTGCCGCACATCACCACCTCCGCGCCCGTGAAAGAAGAGAATACACCCGGCCCGTTGCATTTGCAGGATCACAAAAACCCCGCGCGCTATCGGAACATCTGGTTCTTGCCGAAGTGATTCGTTGTAGCAAGGGCGTCTCGCCCTTGCAGTCCTCCTCCACCTCCCCATGATCACCCACACGCATCGTCCGCTTCGCGTCGTCCTTTATGAAGGCACAGGCGCGATAACTCTGTCCGCAGAAGCGCGAGCGCAAGTCATGGGCGCGTTGCTGGACAAAGGTTACGCCGTGACCCGCGCCACGCCACAAGGCGGAAGCGCCTTTCCTCACGATGATCGCAGCTTGTTAGTGCTTGGATTGTTCCCAGATAAAACCGCCCCGTCATTGCAGGATGCGGCGGGCCGCGTGGAGATTGAGGCGCGCGACATCACGGGGCTTGATACCGAAGGCATCGTCGCGCTCGTGGAGAAGATGCGCGGGGAGAAACCCATGAACCAGCCCGGTGTCTGGAAGCCCTGGTTCCCGGTCATTGATTACTCGCGCTGCACGAACTGCATGCAGTGTCTCAGCTTCTGCCTCTTCGATGTCTATGGCGTGAGCGATGGCAAGATCGCCGTGCAGAACAACGATAACTGCAAGACCAACTGCCCCGCGTGCTCCCGCGTCTGCCCCGAGGTCGCGATCATGTTTCCCAAGTATCAATCCGGTCCCATCAATGGCGATGTGGTCAATGACGAAGACTTGCGGCGCGAGAAGATGAAAGTGGACATCAGCAGTCTGCTCGGCGGCGACATCTACGCGCGTTTGCGTGATCGCAGCACCGCCGCGAAATCCCGTTTCAGCAAAGAACGCAGCCCGGACAAAGCATTGGAAGAACGGAAAAAATGCCTCACCAAAATGGTGCAGGACGGATTCATCCCCGCCGAAGTCCTCGCCGCCCTGCCATCACCAGATGAAATCATGCGCAAGTCTGAAGAAGCGAAGGCGAAAGCATCGGCGGCGTTGGCGGGGC
>JAYVQB010000102.1:0-2564 GCA_043757085.1 Verrucomicrobiota bacterium | reverse complement strand
CCTGATGATCAGGCGATTTGTTAAACCGGCTTAGTTCGCTTTCCGGCAAGTAGTCGGAGGCTATCTGATTGATCTCCGCGATGCGCGAGAACGCAGCTTCTGCCGCCCGCTCCGCAACCGTTTTGTCATCGGCATGGAGCTTGATCTGAAACACCGCGCCCATTTCTGGGCGCGAGAACTGGAAGAGATCGGATGCGTGCCCAGAGACGCTCTGTGCCAGCAGCATCCAGAAAGTGAAAAGCCATGCATGGATTTTGGCGCGGTGCATGAGGGCTGTTCGTTATAATGGTTTACCGCCAGTCAATCGAGCGAGCGGATCAGTTTTTGAATGTCATTGTGGTTTCCGATGAAGAAGAATACGATCTCGGACGGGGTGGCGATGAAAACAAAGGCTAGTCGCTCATGCAGACCGACCCGGCACTCATAGATCGTTTTTGTGAGCCTGCGGATGCCGATGCCGGAATGAACATGGGGTTTGCCCCAGCCTGTCAGAACTGCGTTCATGGCCTCGCCGATTACTTTCCGTTCAGCCTTCGTGCGGAGACGCAACTCATTGAGAAAATCATCAGTGATCTTTACGCGCAATGAGGGCTTCAATATTTCCGGTGAACTCGTGGAGCTTTCCGGCTTTGCAGTTCTTTTCGATTTTGCCATGGATGCGCTCTTCAAAATTATTCAGTTCACTTTCTGTCGCGCCATACTCCCGCATGGCATAGTCGGTTGATTCCACCGTCACAGGGCGCAGGGCGACAATCTTTCCTTCCATGACAATACCGATGTCGTCTCCCTTAAGCGCACGGCGAAGCAGATTTGAAAGATTAACTCTGGCGTGGGTCGGAGTCAGGGTGGTCATGCTCATGTGGCTATTTTACGCAAATAAGACGCAATTGCGAGCAGTATTTGCCTTGCCCACTTACTGCAAGGGCAGGATGCCTGTGCTGCGCGTGGCATGGCTACTCCTTCTCCACACCGTTGTTCCAATACTGGAACATCTCCTCGGCACTCGGAACTTCGAGCGGGCGGATGATGCGGAAGCCGAGGAATTTGGCGTCGGTGAGATACCAAATGCTCTTGGGGAGCTGGGGGTCTTTTTGTTTCCAATCGGGATCGGAACCGCGACGGGCGGCGGCGCGGAGTTTATCGGCGTCGTCATCGAAACTGCCGCCGCGTGCGGACTGCGGGTAGGGGGTCTTGGCGCGGA
Organism: Verrucomicrobiota bacterium; assembly: GCA_043757085.1. GTDB lineage: Bacteria > Verrucomicrobiota > Verrucomicrobiia > Verrucomicrobiales > Verrucomicrobiaceae > VFKE01. Next base: position 1,363 of record JAYVQB010000102.1, on the reverse strand, counting down.
AGTAGAAGCCGGTGGTCTTGTCGCCCATGGCGGAGAGTTGCTTGTGATAGTCGGGCAGGTATTGATCAAGCGTCCATTCGCAGACGTTGCCGAGCATGTCGTGGAGGCCCCAAGGGTTGGGCTTTTTCTTGCCGACCATGCTGTATGAAAAGTTTGGCGCGTTGTCGTAAAACCATTCGTAGTCCTTGGCCTCTTTCGGGTCGTTGCCCCAATAATAGGCGGTGGTGGTGCCGGCGCGGGCGGCGTATTCCCATTCGGCCTCGGTAGGCAGACGGTAGAAGTGACCGGTCTGGGCGCTGAGCCACTGGCAGTATTTGTTAGCGGCGTGCTGGGTCATGCAGATGGCGGGATAGCCTTCGTTGCCCATGCCGAAGCTCATCTCGGTGTAGGGCGTGGTGGGCTGGCTGATGATGTCAGTGATGCCAGCGGCGGGATCGGCTTTCTGGCGGGAGCCGTCTTTGTTGCGGCCCACATCGGTAATCATGAAGGGAAGGTATTCATCCCAAGTGACTTCACATTTGCCCATCCAGAATGGGTTGATCTTCACTTTGACCTGCGGGCCTTCGTCGTCTTTGCGGCTGGCTTCAGTGGGCGGACTGCCTACGAGAACTTCACCGCTTTTGATGGCGACCATCGTGAAGGGCACGCCGGTCTTTGGAACCTTGGTGTCGTAAGTTTTCATCGCGACTTCATCTTTCTCGGCGGTGGTCTTCACGATGAAGTCGTGAATCTTTTTTACGAGTTCCATGTTATCGGGATTGTTGGTGGGGCCGGTGACTTTTTCCTTGGCCTTCAAGGTCACGCCGTCAGGCCAGACCGCGCCTTGCTCAATCCATCCGCGCAACATCGCTATCTCGTCTTTCTTTAGTGGCCCGCCACTTTTCTTCGGCGGCATGAGGTCGTCGTCATCTTCCTTGAGCGTGGTGGAAGTGTAGAGCGCGCTTTTGACGATATTAAAGGCAACGATGTTGGGGCTGTGCTCGCCAGTGGTGAAGGCTTTCTCTTTGGTGCTGAGATCGAGGTCGCCTTTGTGCTTTTCCGTGTTGTGACAAGAGAGGCAGTTTTGTTCGAGGATGGGCTGGATGTGCTTCACATAATCAATTCGAGGCTTCTGCTCCAGTTTCACGCCTTGAGGCCAATTTGCGCCCTGATTGATCCATCGCTTGATGAGGTCGGTCTGTTCTTTGGAGAGCAAGCCTTCCTTCTTGGGCGGCATGACATCGTCATCATCAATGCCGTGCTGCGTGCTGGTGTAGAGCGTGCTCTTGGCCGAGTTTCCGGGGGTGAGTGAGGTTCCGTTTTCGCCGCCTTTGATGGTATGCTCAAGAGTAGTCAGGTTGAGGCCGCCCTTGTGTTCTTTATC
>JAYVQB010000101.1:0-2569 GCA_043757085.1 Verrucomicrobiota bacterium | reverse complement strand
GCTTTGCGCGGACTGGATGTGATTGGCCAATGACTAAGCCTTCGCGAGATCTGGCACTTCGAGCCATTTGCGCTCGGCCCAGCTTTGGAGGCCGAGTTCGGCGAGTTGCACGCCTTTGGCGCCTTCGCGGAGAGTCCAGGGGAAGGGGGTATCGAGGGCGACGTGTTTAAGGAACTCTTCCCACTGGATCTTAAAGGCGTTGTCGTAAGTGGTGGTGTCGGGCACTTCCTGCCAGCCGTTGAAGAAGTTGATGGGCTGATCGATGTCGGGGTTCCAGATGGGACGCGGGGTGGTGCCTGCGCTTTGCACCCAGCATTTGCGCAGGCCGACGATGGCGCTGCCGTTGGTGCCATCGACTTGCATGGTGAGCAGGTCATCGCGGCGGACGCGGACGGTCCAGGAGCTGTTGAACTGGCAGATGACGCCGCCTTCGCACTCGAAGGTGGCGTAGCAGGCGTCGTCGGTAGTGCAGTTGTAAGCGAGGCCGCTTTCATTGATGCGCTTGGGGATGTGGGTGGCTCCGAGACAGCTCACGGCTTTGACTTTGCCAAAGAGATTGTCGATCACATAACGCCAGTGGCAGAGCATATCGACGATGATGCCGCCGCCGTCTTCCTTGCGATAATTCCAGCTCGGGCGCTGCGCGGGCTGGTCGCCATCTTCGCCAGTAAAGACCCAGTAACCAAACTCGCCGCGCACGCTGAGGATTCGACCAAAGAAGCCCTGATCTCGCAGGGTGCGGAACTTGCGAATGCCGGAGAGCCAGAGCTTGTCCTGCACGCAACCGTTCTTTAAACCCGCGTCCTCGCAGAGCTTGGCGAGGCGCAAAGCCTCGCTGGTTTCCACGGCGGTAGGCTTTTCGCAGTAAATGGCTTTCTTGGCCTTCACGGCTTTCTCGATGAAGTCGGCGCGTTGCAGCGTGCCGCTGGCGTCGAAGAAGATTTCGTCATCGGCATTGGCGAGCGCAGCATCGACATCGGTCGAGTAGCGGGTGATGCCGGTGCGCTCGGCGAGGGCTTTGAGTTTGTTCAAATTACGCCCGGTGAGGATGGGGTCAGGCATGAGCGTGAGGTCATCGCTGATCTTGATGCCGCCCTGATCGCGGATCGCCTTGATGGAGCGGATGAGGTGCTGGTTGGTGCCCATGCGTCCGGTGACGCCGTTCATGATGATGCCGATTCTGCGTGTGTTCATAAGAGTGTGATGTGAAGAATAAATCTGGCAAACCACGAATGGACACGAATTTTCACGAATGGGATTTTGAAACTATCATGCGTGCCAATTCGTGTGCATTCGTAGATCAAGGTGTGGCTCCGTAGAGTTGCCGATAGCTTGCAGCGATCTGATCGAGGAAATGGAGCTGATCCGTGGCCCACCATTTGTTGGAAAAGATTTCGACTTCGCGGTAGCCACTGAAGCCAGCGGCATCGACCCAGTCGCTGATTTCGCGGATGTTGATGCAGCCTTCGCCCATGAGGCCGCGGTCGTTGAGGAGATCGGTGGTGGGTGTTTTCCAATCACAGATATGAAAGGCGTGAAGTCGGCCGGTTTTGCCCGCTAGGTCGATCTGCGCCTTCAGCTCGGGGTCCCACCAGACGTGATACACATCCACAGCGATGCCGAGTGACTTCGGAGAGCCGAGGGTATCGCAGATCTCGTGGGCCTGACGCATGGTATTCACTGCGCTGCGATCATCGGCATACATGGGGTGCAGCGGCTCAATGGCGAGCTTCACGCCGGCTTGCTCCGCTGCGGGAAGCACGGCGTCGATGCCATCGGCGATTTGTTTGCGTGAATCGACCAATGATTGTCCCGGCACGGCACCACAAACCAGGACGATGAGTGGGGCACCGATGGCATGGGCTTGTTCGATGGCTTTCAGGTTGTCGTCGATGGCGCTCTGTCGCGCGGCAGCGGATGAGGCGGGAAAGAAGCCACCGCGGCAGAGACTGACCAAATCCATGCCGGACTCCGCTACCTGACGCTTCACCGCGCCAAGATCGCGACCTTCGAGCGCCTGACGCCAGATGGTGATGCCACCGATGCCGCGCTTCGGATATTCGGCGAGGCATTGCTCCAGCGTTAGAGGTTTGGTCGTGATGGTGTGAACGCAGAGTCGGCTCATGGAAAAAAGAATGAAGTGGCTCCGGTGGCATAGAACTGCGCGAAGCGGGTGCCGTCGCGCGCTAGCGAATCAATGTTCGGCGTGCGCGAATTTGGATGTCCGTAACAATGTAGATCGGCGCAGACGAGGTCGTCGGCGAGGAGGAAGACGATGTTGGGTAGGCGCTGGGAGTTGGTAGCTGCGTTGATATTGCCGACCATGAGCAAAAGCGAAATGGCAGTCAGATGCAGTAAGATTGACTTCATAGTGAAAAATTTACAAATGACGAGTCATATTCACTCGCTTCCGAGAGATCGATAGTTGAATTTGGAGGCGTGGCTCCAACTCATTATTTTGATATCATGTATGCATTCAAAAAAAACTGAGTTGAGGATCAGCTTTCCTTCTGTTGTTGAACTGAGTCTCCCATGCCACATCATCAGTCGAGCAATAACGAGAATAGCT
>JAYVQB010000100.1:0-10003 GCA_043757085.1 Verrucomicrobiota bacterium | reverse complement strand
GTTCTCCGGCGCGTTTCATGTCATGCACGGTTCCAGCATTCATGCGCACTATGATTTTGAAAATGCACAATCCATCACGCCTCACCTGCGCGTGGGTGATGTGCGGATGAAAAAAATCGAACTGCTGGAAACGGGTCGCACGGTGCCGATCATTTCCGGGCGGAGTTGCATCCATTCGCTATTTCATCTGGACACACCCTCGGTCACCGTCGTTGTGCGCACGCAGCACGATCCGGGAATGGGACCGCAGTTCAATTACCTGCCGCCGCATATTGCGATTGATCCTGAGTTCAGCGACACACTTACGATGCGCCGCAAGCAATTGCTCGCGGTGCAGGAAGAGACTGGCGATCCAAGCTACGCCAAACTCGTGCGGGAGATGATCGCCGAGATGGATTTCGAGCGCGGGTTTTATATCCTGCAAAGCTGCATGGGACATTTGCAAGGGCTTGGCGAATGGGACGCCACGCTCCGGGTCTTCCAGAAGAAGCACAAGACTCTCGCAACGGGAATTGCCGCGACACTCAATGAAGCGGTGCGGCGGGATGTTATCAAAAGTTTGCGCAGCTCCATTACCGATCCGGAGCATCGCTTCTTCCTCGCTCTCCTGATGAACGTTGCTTCCAAGGCGGATCTGCTCGCCCTAGTGAAGCAACGGTTCAACAAGGCGAAACCAGTCGATACGATTCTGCGCTGGGCGATGGAGCTGGCGGAAGCAACTGAGCAGGGCATTGCGATTCTTGATGCCATTTTTCCTGAAGCGCTTGAAATTGACATTCAGGAACAGCCTGAGCTGTTGTTTGCCGCGCTACATCATTTTATGCGGGGCGGCAAAAAAATGCCGGTGGCGTTGCTGGGGCTTACTGACGCACAAATCGAGCTTTTACATGCTGCGTTCATGGATTCCAGTCTGCGGATACTGGTCCAGTGATTTTCATTTTTCTCGCTTCATGAAATCAGACTGCTTTTGAAAATAGCCCAGCCATTCAATCATCAGGGCGGAGAGTTCCTTGTTTTTAGTGTCAGCCGAGTAATCGGCGACGGTTTTCCCCCAGTAGAAGCTGATGTAGCCTTGAGTGCGATTCTTTGATCGTTTGATGAAATCATCCATTTCCGCAATCGTGCAGGACAGTGGGAAGGTTTCCTCGATGACGATTGGTTTGCCGATTTCGTAAACCCCCAAGGCTGTGAGCGCCTTGTCCACTCAAGCCTTAGCAATTTCGCTTTGCGTGCGCTTCCCGGGAGCAAGCGTTAGTCGCTGCACAAAATGGTTTGCACTAGGAAGTGAACCCGATAGGTGTTGGAGCGGGTCGTGAGGCGCGGGTAGATGTTATGCTTGAATGACGCACTGTATTTAGCGCAGACTTACTCTTCTTCACTCACGGTGAACGTAACGTTCTCGATCTGCGCGGCGGCGAGGGCGTCGAGCACATCCACGGTGCGGTTGTAGCGCGCTTCAGGATCGCTCACGATGGTGACCATGGCGGGAGTTTTGGCGGCATCGCTGCCTTGCTTCAAACGCATGAGGGTGCCGCGCAACTGGGGCATTTCATGGCTGTTGGGCTTGTCCATCGGCTCGTCATTGAGCAGGACTTCGCCTTCCTTGGAAATGTTGATGACGATCTCATCCACGAACTCGGTGGCTCCGGCGGTTTCTGCGGTGCCGGGCAGCTTGGTGTTCAGTTCCTTTTCCACTTTCACGGCCCCGGCCATGACCATGAAGAAGAGCATGATGACGAACACGACATCAATCATCGGCGCGATCTGGAAACCCAGATTGCCGTCTTCGGTGCGGGGATTGAAATGTCTCATGTCAGTCGCGATTGACGGTGGAGAAGGAGATGTCACTGATGCCAGCGAGTGCGGCGGCGTTCATGGCTACGGATAAGCTGCGCGCCTGGGCTTCGCGATCTCCACGGATGACGCAGCGGAAGGTGGGGTTGGGTCCTTTGGCGATTTTCGTCTCGCCGATTTTACGGGCTCCAGTGAGGGCTTTGCTCAAGTCAGCGGGATCGTTGTAAACCTTGTCGTCGAAGGTGAAGATGGCTTTCTTTTTGGACTCGTCCCAGCGCACGTTGACGATGGCCTCGGAACGGGAGTTGTCCTTTTTAAGGGCGTTCTGGGCGAGGGGCAGGGTGATGGCCTTGTCCACCTTCAGCACCTGGGCGGTGGTGATGGACATGAAAAAGATCAGCAGCACCAGCAGCACGTCGATCATCGGCGCGATCTGGAATTCCGGTTCGCCGTCGCCTCCTCCTCCTCCTCCTGCCATGGTGTCTTATCGGTTGGTGGTTAAAGTTGATGAATCGATCAAGGATCAGGCATGAGCTGGTTCTTCCGTGCCGAGCCAGTTGGGGGAGCCGGCAACGATTTCCTCGTCTCCGATGTGGGCACCCGCGAGTTTGTCATAGGGCATCTTGCGCAGCAGCGAAGCCATCTGGTCCTGAATGTCGTGGAGCGCCTTCGCCGCGCGATTACGCAGATAGTAAAAGGAACTGAATGCCGGGATGGCGATGAAGAGGCCGGAGGCTGTGGCAACGAGCACTTCTCCAATTGCAGCGGAGAGGGATGAGGGATCGCCGATACCCGCGGATCCGAGGGTGGCGAAGGCTTTGATCATCCCTGTCACCGTGCCGAGAAGACCGATCATGGGGGTGCAAACACCCATGACGGAAAGATAGCTGACGAAGGTCTGGATTCGGGAGTTTTCTTTGGCCATCTCGGCCATGATGCCTTCTTCCACGGCCTGTTTGCCTTCGCCCAGTTCGGAGATGGCCACCCGGCAGACATTGGTGAACGCCGAGGGATTGTTTTTGCAATAATCATAAGCGCCGACGTAATCACCGGGGCGGAAAAATCCGCGCACGGACTCGACGTGTTCCTGTGGCATAAGTTTTTTGGGATTGGTCAGGCGGATGATTCCGTCCCCGATGAGATAGAGGGTGAGGACCGAGCACAAGCCGATGGGAACCATGACCCAGCCGCCTTCCTTGATTTGCTCCCAGAGGGTTTTGACGTGTTTCGGCGCGGCGTCTTTTCCATCTTCAGTCTTGGCGGGAGGAGTGGCTTCTTCCGCGCGCAGGCTGGGGATGAGGAACAGGCTGCCTGCTGCAAGGAGCAGGATGAGGATTGGGGATGTTCTTTTCATGGATGGGTGTTCGGGGTAAGGATTACTTAGGATCGGCGAGAGCTTTCTCGCGGCGCTGGATGAGTTCGAGTTCGTTCTTGGCCTGTTGGGCTTCCGGGGAGTTGGGGTATGATTTGATCAGTTCATTGAGCGTATCCTTGGCTCTTTTAAAATCTTCGATGCCGAAATAGGAACGGCCTGCTCCCAGCATGGACGGGACGAGGAGAATTTTCTGGTCAGGATGAAACACCGGAACTGCGAGAAAGGCAAGCAGCGCGCCTTCCCAGTCTTTGCGATCCAGCAGGCAAAGGCCCTTGGTCACGGTGGCCGTGGCGAGCGTGGCATCGCCACGGGCGTCCTTGAGAACGGAGTCGCTCAATTCCAGCGCCTGCGCGTGCTGGCCGCGACGCAGGAGGCAGGCGGCAATCTGGGCGTTGGCCGCGCGCACGGTCTCGGCGTCTTTGGTGCGTTTGGCGACCTGCTTGGCGAGCGGCTCGGCTTCGGCCTCGCGTTGCAGGGCGACGAGCGCCTGCACCTTGAGCAGCGCTAGATCACTCCAAAAACTTCCGGCGATTTCTGCAAAGCCCTCATGAAATTTCAGGAGCGGCTCAATTTCCGCGAGCGCCTTGGCCGCATTGCCAACGGCGATCATGTCAGGAGCGGATTTCAAGATCGGAGGATCGGCGAATTCGATTTTTTCAATCTTATCGACTGGATGGCCGATTTCCGCCGTTTTTGGTGGCTTGCCGATTTCAGTGATTGGGAGATCAATGGTCGCGAAGACGCTGTCTCCCTGACGTCGCAAGGTTTTGGCGGCGATGACCTTGCCGTCTTGCAGAATAATGTTTTCCGACCATGCAGAAATGGTCAGCATGGTTAGGCAGAGGATGCACAAAAATGTCTTCATGAGCCTGCCTCCCATTCGCTGAGCATCTTGCGCGCCTGCTGCGCTTCCGGGAAGGTGGCGAGCTTGTCATTGCGCAGCATTTCCTGCAAGTGAGCCACGGCCTGCTTGTTCTTGCCAAGCTGATGGAAACTTTCCGCGCAATCAATGTAAGACTTGGCCACCCATGGGAGAAATTTTTGATAGGCGACAAAGACGCGCTGGTAATGGGCGATGGCCTCCGCCCAGTGTTCCTGACGTTTCTGGATCACACCAAGGTAATACACGGCCATGGCGGTGGATTCGCCGCGCCATTCGCGCATCCCGGCGACTTGCTCGAACATTTTTTTTGCATCCTCATATTGTTTTAACTCCAAGAAGGAACGCGCTTTGCCGATGGTGGACTCCTTGATCTTCATGCCAGTGTAGGTGTCGGCTGCGTCGGTGTAGAGCTTGAGTGCAGTCTTGTAATCTTTGGCATCGAAGGCAATCTGGCCGAGGCCGTTGTAGGCATAGTCGAGGTGGTCGCTTTTCGGAAAGTCCTCTTTCAGAATATTGTAATATTTGGTGGCGGCTTCGACGTCTTTTTTCCCCAGATGAAAATCACCGGCGAGCGCGAGTAGAACGGGGCTGAGTTCTTCCGGCCTGAATCCGACCGCGAGTTCGCGATAAGCCTGCTCCACTTCGTCGTCTTTCTTCCGGAGCTTCGCCAGTTCTGCCTTGGCGTAGATCAGACGTGCTTTGCCGGTGGCGTTGGCTACCGGCACGAGCGGCGCCAGTTGTTTCTCCAGTTCCGCCATGGCATCATAAGGTGGCAGAGGGGGCGGTTCCGGGGCGGGCGGTGGCTTGACGGCAGGAGCGGCCGTTTTGTTGGCGGAGACTGTCAGCGGTGGTGGCGGCGCGGCTTCAAGCGCCGGAGGTGGAAGGGCGGGGCGGGGGCGCTTGGAGCAAAGTTGTGCGAGCTGTTGCAGGAGCTGCTCCACGGCTTCGCGTTTTGGTTCATTGAGGTAGCGTTTAATCTGCTCGACAAGGAAGGTCTTGGCCTCCTCGGTTTTGCCTTCGCGCACCTTGGCCTTGCCGATCCAGAACATGGCGGCGACCACGCTTTGATGGTCGGGCTTTTCCCGGACAAAATTTTCGAACATCTCGGACATCTCCGACCATTTGCTGAGTTTTTGCAATGATTTGGCCGCTTCAAACAGCGAGTAGTTCAGCACTTCATCAACCGTGGCTTTTTGAAATGATTGCTTGAAGGCTGCGGCTGCTCCCGGGGTGTCGTTTTTTGCTGCCAGGGTATCTCCGAGAAGGGAGAGGACTTCGGCTTCGACCAGATTTCCGGAGTATTCGCTCTGCCAGGCTTTCGCATCCTGAACGATCTCTTCATACAAAGACGCCGCATACTTGCAGACCATCAGGCGATAGTGGCAGTCGGCGGCGTATTCGCTTTTGGGATACTTGATGAGCCACGCCTTGAGCGCGCCCATGGCCTCTTCGTATTTGCCCAGAAGAACAAGCGAGAGCGCGACGCGATACTCCACCTCCTCGATGTTCTGGCCCTTGGGAAATTCCTTGAGATATTTCTGAAATTCCGTCTGAGCGGATTCGATGTCACCCATCTGCATCTTGGCGTTGCCGATTAGAAAACGGATCTGGTCACGAAACGGGCTGTCCGGTTGTTTCTCCAGCACGGTTTCAAAGTATGTGATAGCGCCTTTCGGATCCTGCGCCTGCAGGGACATGGCACCCATGAGATAGCCGACGGTTCCGGCATTCACGCCCTTGGGGAATTCATTCAGATAGCGTTCGCAGAGTTTCTGCGAGGTCTTGATGCGGTTGAGATCGGAATAACAAAGTATGATCGCATAGAGCGCGGCCTCGGCTTCCTTGGTTTTCGGATATTTATCAAGAACGCGGCGGAAGACGACGATGGACTCCCATTTCTTTTCCCAGTCATACCAGCAGGAGCCGACGCGGGACAGGACAGCGGGCGCGAAGTCAGGCACCTTTTCAAATTCCGTGAGCAGCTTCTGCGCCTCCTCCATGATGGAGGCGATCTCGGTGTTCGTGGCTTTTAATGATGAAAAAAGCTCCGGTTTTTCCTCGGCATATTTTACGTTGGCGGCGATACGTGCCTCCATCGCGGCGATGCGCTCTTTCTGGAACGCGATGACTTCCGCATTGTCACGCACGACGCGATAAGCATTGATGGCCTTGGCATATTCTTTCTTCTCGGCGTATCCGTCGGCGATGCGGAGTTCGAGCGAGTTCACCGCCACGATGTTGTCCACGAGGAGGATGCGTTTTTCGAGATCGGTCAGCAATTCCTGGGCTTTTTCGGGTTGCTCCAATTCTACATAAAGACTGGCCAGGGTCGCGGCACCGCCGGCTTGGGCACGGGTTTTGATTTCAGGGGCGATGAGTTTCTCTAGAGTCTGCTGGTGCTGTTCGGTTTTGCCTAGTTCCTTGTAGCAAGCCGCCTGCGTCACCAGAGCTTGCTCTCGCAAATTCGGATAGGCTTCAAACTTGGAGAACATGGTCACGGCGGCCTCATAGTCCTTGTTAAAAAACGTGGCGCGCGCTAGGGCCAGCCTCACCTCGCCGACCTTTTCCGATTTGGGGAATTGCTTGAGGAATTCATTGAAGGAACTGATGGCCATCGGGTAATCATTGGCATTGAAATAGGCGGCACCGAGCGTGAAGTAAGCGGGGGCCAGCCTGAGCAACGCATCCGGGTAGCTCTTGAGAAGACCGATCGCAGAAGTCAGCTTCTCGGCGGCGGTCGTGAAATTTTTCTTCTCGAAGGCCTGCATTCCCGCGTTGAGATCGGCGCCAGCCTGAGTCAGGATGCTCTCGGGAATCAGACTTGGGGCCTCTTTTGCGCCGTAGGTGAGAGTCGTCGCCAGCAGCAGCAGCAGCAATACGCCCAGTGCTGCGCGCCATGAATGGGGCGGCAGGCCAGCTTTGCGATGACGATGTTGTGGACTCGGTTGAATCATTCAGTGTGAAGTTGGCTGACCCCAGTGCTCAAGATGGTTGGGGGCATTGTTGGGGAAAGGTGAGTTTGGCAAAAATTGGCACACAATGGCAAGATTTTTCTTGCGAATTTTTATGTAGATTGATTTGATGGTAGGTGATGGAATAATCTAGAAATCAGATCAATCAAATTTTAGCAACACCGGATACCAGCATGGAAAATGTAAATCCCACACTTGAGGAATGGCTCCAGAGCATCGGCATGGAGCGTTTTACACTCCTGTTGACCGGGAAGGGTGTCACGCTGGAAATGCTGGCGACGCTCACTGATGAGGATTTGAAGATGCACGGCATTATTTTGGCCGAGGATCGGGGGCGTATTTTGCATCAAATGCAGCTGTGTCTTGCCCCTGCTGTAGATGAGGCACATCAGTCTCCCGCACCCGTCATTCCCACGCCAAACGTCCCGCAGGTGGCGGCGATCCCCGCGCCGTCCATAGCAAGGTCTCGCTCAAAGGCTCCGGTTTACGGCGGTCCCAAGCTCGCGCGGGGGAAGACCCTTAAGCCATCACGCGGGCAGGTTCCACCGCCTCCCCGTGCACAGGTTCCACCGCCCGCGCGAGCGCAGGTATTCTCGCCTGCACCCGTGCAATTTCCCCCGCCACAGATTGCCGCAGTCGAGGAGGAGCATTGGCATCAACCCGCAGCAGTCGCATCCACGAAGCCGTCGAAACGCAAACTCTTTGCCGGCAATTTTCTCCTAGTCAGCATCGCCGTGCATGTGCTGCTCGGTGTCGGTGCTGCCTATATTATCGTTCAACAGATGAACGCCAAGAGAAAGATCACCTTCCAAGGCGGGCCGCCCACGGTGAATCCCAGCAAGCGCGCGCTGGAACACAAAGTGGCCTTAGGGCAGAAGAAGAAAAGCGGTGGTGCGCCCGCGCAGGCTAAGCGCATCGCGACTACAGGGGTTGCAAAAATTTCCCTGCCGGAAATGCCCGCGATTGCCGTGACAAATGATTATACGCCCAGCAAGATGTCTGGCATGGGAGGCATGGGCTTTGGGACCGGCATGGGTATCGGCATGGGCAATGGCGGCGGGATGGGCGGCGGCGGTGGTGGTGGTGGTGGCGGCATCAATATGTTACCCCCTTCGCTCAAGGGCCGTTGCAGCACGACGGATCGGCTCGCGAAACTCGTCCAGAACGGCGGCTCACCGAAATGTGAGGATGCAGTCAATCTCTCATTGGGATGGCTGAAGGGAAAACAGAATTCCGACGGCTCTTGGGGCGCAAATCACAAGGCGGCGATGACTGGCTTTGCGTTGCTTTGCTATCTGGGGCGCTGCGTCACGCCTGATGATCCAACTTATGGAGAGAATGTGATGAAGGGCATTTTGTATCTTATTGAATTGTCGAAGAAAAATGACAAAGGGCTAATTGCTACCAATGCCGCCGCTCCCTCCAGTGCATCTATCTATGAGCACGGCATTGCCACTTATGCACTTGGAGAAATGTATGCGCTGGCCCGGCTCGGCAAAAAAGAACTTCCCGGCATGAGGGAAGCCTTTGAGAATGGTGTGCGTTTTGTCATCACCCAACAGCTCGCCAGCGGAGGCTGGCGTTATTACCTGGGCGGTTACGCAACCGAAGGCTCCGCCGATCTCTCGGTCAGTGGATGGCAGTATCAGGCACTTAAAGCCGCGAAACTAACCGCATTACCTATTCATGGGCTGCATCAGGCCATTGACAAGGCCACTAAATATCTCAAGTCCACACAGAACAATACTAAGGGCGGGGATTACCTTCCGGGAGGCTTTGGCAATTCCAACGGCAGTGGAGCTTATAACATGTGGATGCTTACCGGAGTGGGCATCCTCGGCCTCCAGACGCTCGACAAAGGCAGTGGTCATCAGGCAATCTTTAACGGCATAAAATTCAGCAGCGACTATTTCAAGAAAAACCCTCCTAACTGGGAGAGTAACTGTAACCTCTACTCATGGTATTACTACTCACAAGCCTACTTCCAGTATGGCGGCAAAGATTGGAAGGAATGGAATGAGACCGCCATGTCGCTCGTGCTGGCGAACCAGAATTCCGATGGCGCATGGAAAATGGAGGGAACTACTCCCCAGATTGGCGTTACCACTGCGGCAATTGGACCGGACTCAGACATCTACCGGACCTGCCTCTGCACCTTGATGCTGGAGGTTTATTATCGCTACCTCAAGGTGGGTGATCATTAAGCCTCGAATCAATCAGTTGAGCCAGTCAGCATTTTCAAAACCCCAACCCACGCCAAAAATGTGCTGCTCGAGGCGGAGCAATTTGCGAGCACTTGAGGCTGGGATGTGGATCAGTAGTTCATGGATCAGATGGGTTCATCCTATCTCCTGGCGCATGGATTCCGAGTTCCGGTCACGGATGCGGTGACCACGGCCAAGTTCCCCGCACCTGGCAAATATGGTCGTCGTCGGTGGTGGAATTGCTGGGAGCAGTGCCGCACTTTCGGCGGCTCGGAACGGTCTCAAGGTCGCATTGGTGCAGGATCGCCCAATGCTCGGAGGCAACGGCAGCTCTGAAGTGCGCGTCTGGCCGGAAGGACACACCCAGAAAATGCCTTACACACATATTGGTGAGATCGTGGAAGAACTCGTTCCCAAAAAAGGATCCGGCGATGGAAACGCAAAGGGGATCGAAGTGTATCGGGACGAGAGGAAGCTAAATGTCGTGCGCGCGGAAAATCGCATCAACTTGATGACCGAGCATCGCGTGAACGAAAAGGCGGAGGCCGACTAACTCGCCGTCGATCAGATCGAGCCGCGCATCGAGTTTCAGCCCGCGCGTGCCCTTGGTTTCAAACTCGGTGCTTTCGCCGGGTTGCACGCACTTGGGGGCTTGGACGATTTCGTGCAAGCGGTGCGAGGGGATGGGATAGGGTTTCATGGCGTGCGAATGGTGAACGTTTTGACTGCGGCGGTGCGGATTCTATACCCGGCTTTCCTGTTTGATGACGGCCAG
>JAYVQB010000099.1:0-2575 GCA_043757085.1 Verrucomicrobiota bacterium | reverse complement strand
CGTGGGTATCCGTGTCCACGATGGTTTCATGAACCTGGCCGGTATAGATGTTGGTGATGGTGACTTTCTTGAGCATGGCGGTGGTGGTTGGCAAAATGGGCGTCAGCGCGCCTGAGGCCGGTGGGCGGTCACTGTGATGGTGCGGTTGTTCGCGCCCTGGGGATCTTCGATGGTGGTGGAGAGAGTGATCGTGTCCAGAGTGCTGGAAATGTTGGCCAACGTGGTGGTGGTGGCAGTGCCGAAGGTGACGACGTTTCCGCTCGAGTCATCTATGCTTGCAGCGGCGACGAACTCATTGTCTGTGGATATTGGCATCACGCTGGCGACTTGAGCAGGAGACAATCCGATCTGCCAGAGCTTAGCGGCGTTTTCCAAATAAGTGATGCCAACTGCGCCACCGCGCGCCAAGGCATCGGAAGTGTTCAGCGTGCCGACAAATTTCACGGCACCGCCGAGGATGACGCCGAGCAGAGCCGAGGCGAAAAGCACCTCGACGAAAGTGTAGCCTTTGTTGGAGCGGAAATGTGTTTTCATCGGATGACTACGGGTTCAAACCAAGCGTCGCGGGGCAGCGCGGTGACCAGACTGCCGGGCGTGGTGTCCCGCATGAGGGTGAAGCGGTTGGTAGTCGTGCTGTCGGTGCAGTTGATGTTCCAGTTAGTTCTAATACTGCCGAACAGGGTCACATTGTTGCCTGAGGGAGGATCAAACCAGAGGTCGTTGTATTGATTGATTAAATTGAGTTTCCAGCGCAAAGGCCCACCTCCAGTCGCGGTGCTGGTGCCGGACCAACTCATGAAAGTGGTGCCGCCGCTTCCGTTGCCCAAAGCAAGAATAAGGGGTCTGCTGTTTTCCCCGACAAAGCGGATATCTTTAATGCCCGGCTCCACTAGGATGACCAAAGGCGGAAGGGTGGACGCGGCGGTGTAGTCCGCCGTTGTAGTCTGGCCCTGAAGGACGAGCATGGTTGCGCCAGTTTGAAGATGCACGTGGTAGAGCGAGGCGCTCTTCAGCAAGATGGCGACGGCGGAGTTCCCGTCGGTCCAGGTGTAGCCATAAGGACTGGTGGTGGGTGGCGTGAAAGTGGAAGTGTTTGGAATGGGCGGGTTGCGGTCGTCCGTTTTCACCCAGATGTCTGAGCTGGCTGAGCCGCCGTTTTTTGTGGTGCCGCTGACACCGCCGCTACGATCGTTTTCAAGGTTGGCACCACTGGTCATGGTGGATGGAGTGGAGGCCGTGGTCATGATGTAATAACCCGGGCTGAGAGTTCTCATGATGTGATAGATCGAGCTGGGCGTGAAGTTGGCGTTGTTACACAAATTGAGCGAGCCATCGAGCACCGCACCGCTCGATGTGCTGACGGAACCCTGCGAGAAGATCGGAACTGAGGGATAATTTTGCGGCAGAAGCGCGGAGCTGCCTGAGCTGTTGAGTGTGGTGCTGGTTCCGGTCTTGGTCAGATTCAGGCATTCATCGGCGTCGACGCCGGAGATGTCGGCTGAGCTGCTATACATGAGCACCCTGCCATTGACGTAAAGGTTTTTAGTGATGTAAGCCGAGCCAGAGACACCTGAAGGCTTGGTGTGAACATACAAGAGATCCCCCAGCAGACTGCGGGGATAACTCTTGAGAAAGTTATAATAAGAAAGCGCTTCCGACTGCGAGCCGTCGGTCGTAGCTGTGACGCGGGTATAGTAAACGGAGCCGTCTCCGGTCGGCTGATATCTTATGTTATTGAAAGCGTAAGAATAGGCGGGAGGATAGGAGTAAGTGTAGGGAGAACGGAATGCTTGCAGGCTGATGAAGCCGTTCTCAATCACGCCGCCCCAACTGTTGCTGAGCAATGACGCAACCTGCGGCTGCGTCACGCTGTCGCGGTAAGCGAAGGTCATGGCATACTGCTGGTTGATGGCCCCGCTGTTGGCCTGAACGATGCGCCGGCTTACCGAGTCGTTCATGCGATCCACTTGGATGAGGCGGGCAGCGATGAGATACATCCAAGCCGTGACGCCGATGCCGCCGACGATGGTGAGCATGAGCACCATGAGCATGGCGGCTCCGGCCGGTTTTTTGATCTGAAGATGGCGTGGCTGAATTTTCATCAGGAGGAGGGGAACACGGGCACGGCGAACATGAAGCTGGTCCGACCCGCCATGTGGTTGTAAGCTTTCCGGGGATCGCTGGTGGCGAAGCTGGGATTGAGACTGCTCGTGGTGTTGCCGGTGGGAAGTCTCAGCGAATCGCGCGCGGGATCTGGCCAGAAGACCAGATAGAAAGGTTTTTCTTGCGCGATTTTGAAGCGGTCGATGGAAGTAGCACCCTCGACCAAAGCCTTGCGGCTCTGACGCTCAAAGGAAACGATGGGAGGGAACCAGGAATCCGTGCCGTCACCGGAGAGACGGTAAATGCCGTCGTAATAGGAAGTGAGCGACCCGTTCACATAACGGCGTAAACTGATGTAGTTGCCCAGAGTGGTGAGAGGGTTGTTCGGATCCTTGGCTGAGACGATGTCAAAATCATAGAGCGCGATCAAGGGCATGGCCGCCCTGTTGTTAGAATAGCCGAGCATGAAAAT
>JAYVQB010000098.1:0-10026 GCA_043757085.1 Verrucomicrobiota bacterium | reverse complement strand
ATTTTGACGTTGCCAGCGATTCGCTTGTTGCGTGATAGCATTCCCGATGTGCGCATCGAGATTCTCGGATACAAACCCATCGTCGAACTCGCCGTCAGCGCGGGACTTGCGGAGTCGGTGCGCAGTTTGGAGCACGGCTCCATGGCCAAGCTCTTTGTGCCGAACGTGACGATTGATCGCGAGCTGCTCGATTACTTTCGCGGGTTTAATCTGGTGGTGAGTTATCTTTATGATCCTGATGGATTTTTTCGCGGGAACATGGAGCGCATCGGCGTGCGAACTTTTCTCGCGGCCTCGCATCATGTGGAGCCGGGCGCGGGTCATGCGGCGGCGCAACTGGCGAAGCCGTTGGAAAAACTGGCGATGTATCTGGTAGATCCTGCGCCGCAAATCGGGCTTGCCGTTTCAGCGGATCGTTCTGGCGAACTGCCTGTCATCGCCGTTCATCCGGGCAGTGGATCGCTCAAGAAAAACTGGCCGACTGCGCACTGGTCAAGACTCGGGCGGGAACTGTCTGAAGTCTTCCCACATTGTCGGCTCGCGCTGATTACAGGCGAGGCCGAAGCGGAGCGCGGCGTCACGCAGTTCATGTTCGAAGGCTGGCGTGGTCTTGATTTCTTGCACTGGGATCAATTGCCGCTGACACAACTGGCAACGAATCTCTCCACGTGCGCCGCGTTTTTCGGTCACGACAGCGGCATT
Source organism: Verrucomicrobiota bacterium (assembly GCA_043757085.1). Lineage (GTDB taxonomy): Bacteria > Verrucomicrobiota > Verrucomicrobiia > Verrucomicrobiales > Verrucomicrobiaceae > VFKE01. Next base: position 9,324 of record JAYVQB010000098.1, on the reverse strand, counting down.
TCGCATCTCGCTGCCGCTTGCGGTTTGCCATGTCTGCTGCTTTTCGGCCCGACTGATGCCGCCACTTGGGCGCCGCGAAATGCGGGTGTGCAAGTATTGTCGGATGCCTCCGGCGACCTTCAACGGATGCCTTTTGAAATTGTTCGCGCAGCGGCAGGCGGATTGATCGAGAGCCTTGGTCGAGTAAGTTGAAGCACCAGCTTCGACAGCGTCTGGCGGGTCTCGAGACCCGCCGACCACAGACGGGACTGGAGTCCCATCTTCCCGCTAATGTTGGCAGTAAACTGCATAAGTGTTGTGGGCTGCCAGCCCTCATGAATGTGAGGCCAAGCTGGCCCCAACACATTCGCAGATGCGCAATCTCCGGGCTTGCCGGATAAAAAAAGCGCGTCGGGCTTGTGAGCACGGCCACGCGCGTTATTTTCCGTCATCATGTCAGACATCAAACCATTCCAGCGTTTCCGCACTCTCCTCATGTTTGGCGCGCCCGGCAGCGGCAAGGGAACACAGGGCAAAGTGCTGGGCACCATCCCGCGATTCCATCACATGGCCTGCGGTGAGGTGTTCCGCTCGCTCGATACCCGCACGGCGTTGGGCCAGGAATTTGTGGCCTATTCCAGCCGCGGTCAGCTCGTGCCGGATGAAACCACAGTGAAACTCTGGCGGGCGAACATTCACGACCAGGTGAAGACGCACCAGTTCAAGCCGGACATTGATTTACTCGTGCTCGATGGCATCCCGCGCAATGTGGAGCAGGCGAAGTTCATGGAGGAAGATATTGAAGTGGTTCACGTATTTCACCTGAGTTGCCCAGACCGGGATGAGCTTGCTCGCCGTCTCCGCAAGCGCGCACTGAAGGAGAACCGTTTCGACGATGCGAATGAAGACGTGATTCAAAAACGCATCCGCACTTATGAAGAGGAATCCAAGCCTATCCTTGATTATTACTTGGAAGGCCAATACGCAGGCAGGAACATCGTGACGGACATTGATGCCAGCTATCCGCCCGCAAAGGTTGTTCATAAAATCCTCACGCGTATCATGGAACTGGATGCGTGGAAGCAGGTGGAAAACCTTCGCGTGTAGCCATGCGGATCGCATTCATCGGCACGGGTGACATCGGACTTCCGACATTGGAGTCGCTCATTGCCTCACCGGAACATGAACTGGTCGCGATTGTAACGCAGCCTGACAAACCGGTGGGGCGCGATCAAAAACTCACACCGCCTGCTGTGAAAGTTCGCGCCATGGAAGCTGGCGTGCCGGTGTTGCAACCGCTACGGATTCGTGATGCAGTGGAGGAACTTGGTGCATTGAGCGCGGATGTTTTTGTTGTGATCGCTTATGGCCAAATTCTTTCGCGTGCGGTGCTCGATTTGCCGCGCGTGGCTTGCCTGAACATTCATGCATCATTGCTTCCGAAGTATCGGGGCGCAGCGCCCATTCAGGCGGCGATTCGTGAAGGCGATGCAGAAACGGGCGTGACCATCATGTGGATGGACGAGGGCTTGGACACGGGAGACATTCTGTTGCAGGAAAAGCTTTTCATTTCAACGAGTGAAACCGGAGGCAGCTTGCATGACCGGCTCGCTGTGCAAGCGCCGGGTGTTTTGCAGCGTGCGCTTAATTTGCTGAGCGAAGGCAAGGCGCTGCGCATCGTGCAGGACAACGCGAGCGCCACGCTGACGCGCAAGTTGTTGCGCGAGCATGGGCACCTGGACTGGAAACAAAGCGCGACGGAGCTGGAGCGGATCGTCCGGGCGTATCATCCGTGGCCGGGAACTTTCTGCCTGCTGCCATTATCAGACGGGAAGATCATGCAACTCAAGGTGCATCAAGTGAGCGTCGTCGATGGTGCGGAAGCTTGCCCGACGGGAGGCACGATTCTATCTGCCGATGGTCATTTGCGAGTGTCATGTGGCAGTGGTGTGTTGGAACTCATCGAGATTCAACTTGAAGGAAAAAAACGGATGCGTGCCACGGAATTTTTACGCGGGCATCCGCTGGAGCCGGGCACGATTTTGTCGTGATGCTATATCAACGCGGTTGCCGAAAAAGTGCGGCGCCGCGCTTAAACGGCCAGGCCACTATCAGTAGAATATTGTGGATGATCCTTGCATAAACTTTCATCGGCACCCTCAACACATGAAACGCCGGACGGCACATTTTTTGCAGCGCCTCGCTTCGCTCATACCACAGACAGAGCGCGATGATGACCACGCTGCCGAAAAATTTGTGCAGCTTTTCCAAGTGTGAATGCGTGATGGACTCGATGAGCAGCGCGATGCCGACGAAGCCGATAAGCAGAAAGGCGGCGTGCTGGAGAATGGGATATTTTTGCACCAGCTTCAAACTCACGGTGGCGACGAGCCAGAGTGTGAGAAGCCCGAGAAACACGCCGGTGTAAACGATCCACAACTGCCCTGGAGCCACGCCCACGGCGACGATGACGTTGTCGAGACTGAGGCTGAGATCGAGAAACTGGATGGCGATCACCGCGCTCCAAAATGTGCGCGGCGTGGTAGGGCCGGAGGGGGCGTCTCCTTCCATCTTCAGCCCGCTGAAATGCTCCGCCATCAGATGGATGAGGTAAGCCGCGCCGAGAATGAGCATCGTGTGGCTTTGCACGATGTAACTGGCAAAGAGCAGGGCGACTGCGCGATAGACATACGCACCCGCCAAGCCGAGCCGGAGGGCGGTCTTGCGTTCACGTTCCGGCAGCTCCGATGCCAACGAGGCGATGGCGAGGATATTGTCCACGGAGAGCAGTCCCTCCATGACCACGAGCATCAAGATGGCAGGCGCGGCTTCGCGGAAGTGGATGAGGAATTCCTGGAGCATGTGTGTTGCGCGAAAGATGGCTGGTTTCAGGCTCGGAGCAAGAACGTGCAATCGCGTTTTCGTCAGTCTTGCAGGCCGAGGCGCAGGCTGTTACAATGCGCTTTATGAAATGTTCTGTCGCATGGCTGACGGGTTCGCTGCTGGCTCTCGCAGGCGGACTGACGCCAGTCTGCGCCCAGTCGCTGGCCAATGGTCCGAAAATTGAGGCGCGTGCCTTGTTGCATCAGGATGGGACCCGCACGGACTCGATCAAAGATCTCAACAAGCATGAGATTACGGAAACAATGTTCAGCGCCAACAACGTCGTCATCGCGAAGAAAAAGTTTTTACTCAATGCCAAGGGCGATCCCACGCAGGGAGTGATCTACGATGGCGCGGACAATCTCATCGCGCGTGTGCAGTTCTTCTTTGATGATCTGGGGCGGGTTGCCGAGGAGCGCTGCATGAACACGCAGGGCGAGATCTTCCGCCGAGTCATTCATCGTTACGATGCCAACGGCAAGGCGCTGTCGACGGATGCGCATAATTACGCCGTGAAATCATCCAACATGCGGCCAGCCACCATCGATTTTACCCATTCACCGCAAAGACCTCCCGCAGCGACCCGCTCCAATGCGCCGGTGTTGCCGGGACAGGGGGGGGCGATTGAAACCGTGTCCCCTCACACTGGTGCCGTGGTCAACGCGGATCCAGCCCAGCCTGTTCCGGGTTCAGTTCCAGAATTGACTCCCACTCAGGCTCCTGCCGAAGATAAAAAAGAGAAGAAGGCATCGAAGCTCAATCCCTTTAACTGGTTCAAGAAGGACAAGTGACCGGACACGTTGCTACTTGAGTTGCTGCAAAATTTTCTCCACGGCATGTTTCGCAGTGAGTCCGTGTTTCTCGCGCAGGACGGGGACATTGCCGTGCTCGATGAATTCATCGGGCCAGCCGATGCGGGCGACGGGCGTGTGCAGGCCGGCGTCGCTGAGATGCTCAATGACCGCGCAGCCGAAGCCGTTGTGCAGGACATGATCTTCAAAGGTGCAGATGACTTTGCATTGCTTCGCGAAACGTTCGAGCACGGCGGTGTCGAGCGGTTTGATCCAACGCGGGTTGATGAGCGCGGCGGTGATGCCTTTTTCTGCGAGAAGTTTTTGTGTTTCCACGGCCATCTCAAACATGGAGCCGAGTCCGATGAGCGCGACTTCGCCCTGTTCTTGCACGACTTCCGCTTTGCCGATTTCCAAGATCACGGGCTTGTCCTTCGGCTTGGCGCCGACGCCTGAACCGCGCGGATAGCGAATGGCGATGGGACCTTTTTCGTAGTTCGCCATCGTCCAGAGCATGTCCACGAATTCGTCTTCGTCCTTGGCCTGCATGTGGACGAGGTTTGGGATGGGGCGCAGATAGCCGATGTCGAAAAGTCCGTGATGCGTCGGGCCGTCGTCGCCGCTCAAGCCGCCGCGATCCATGCAGAGGCGCACGGGGAGTTTTTGAATGGCCATGTCATGCAAGATCATGTCGAAGGCGCGCTGCATGAAGGTGGAATAAATCGTGAGGAACGGTTTGAGTCCCTGCACGGCGAGACCGCAGGCGAAGAGCGCGGCGTGTTCCTCGGCGATGCCGACATCGAAGTAGCGCTCGGGGATTTCTTTCTTGAAGACGCTGAGCCCGGTGCCGCCGGGCATGGCTCCGGTGATGGCCACGATCTTGTCATCTTCCTTGGCAAAGTCGGTCACGCTGCGCGCAAAAATCGCAGAAAAGGTCGGCGTTGAAGTGGGCGCGGTGTCGCCAGTCTCGATGTTGTATTTGCCGAGGCCGTGGAACTTGCCCGGATCGTCGAGCGCGGGTTTGTAGCCGCGACCTTTCTCGGTGATGATGTGCAGCAGCACCGGCTCGTTTTGTTTCTTGAGAAACTCAAAGGTCTTGATGAGCAACGGGATGTCATGGCCGTCGATGGGGCCGTAGTAGCGGAATCCGAATTCTTCGAAGAGCACGCTGGTGGTGGCCTGTGGTTGATCGGCGGAGGTGAGGAAAAGACCCTTGGCGCTTTCCTCGACTTTGCCAGCCCAGCGCCGCATGCCTTTGCCCATAAGCCATTCCACAAAGTCCGCCGCTTTTTGATGGAGCGTGGCGTAGGTGGGATGCGTGGCGATGTGGTTGAAGTATTTGGCGATGGCCCCGACATTGCGGTCGATGCTCCACTCATTGTCGTTCAACACCACGATAAGTCGTTTCGTTTGCGCAGCGGCATTGTTCAAGGCTTCGAAGACCGGCCCACTAGTGAAGGCGGCATCGCCAGCGACGCAGACGACGTTGTCATCGCTCTTGCGCAAATCACGTCCGACGGCCATGCCCAAGGCCGCGCCAAGCGCGGTGCCAGCGTGGCCCGCGCCGTAGCAGTCGTGTTCGCTTTCGCTGCGCAAGAGGAAGCCGTTGAGGCCCTGATATTGCCGGATGGTGTGAATCTTGTCCCAGCGGCCCGTAAGCATTTTGTGGATGTAACCCTGATGCGCCACATCGAAAACGAACTTGTCCTTCGGAGTGTCGAAGACGCGATGCAGCGCGATAGTCAGTTCCACGACGCCGAGGTTCGGCCCGAGATGTCCGCCGGTTTCGCTCAAGGTGGAGATGAGAGTCTGGCGAATTTTCTCCGCCAGTGCAGGCAAGTCCTCCAGGGGGAGAGCTTTAAGATCGGCGGGGGATTTTATTTCAGGAAGAGCAGACATGATGGAAGGGCAGGGGCGCAGACACTAGGTTTCAGAACAGGCGGATATCGGTTGCGCCATCTTTATTGGGCTCATCTGGGTCAGTTTTGCGTTTTGCTTTTTTCGGGGAATCTCCGGCAGTGGCACTGCCTTCTGGAGTTTCCATCGGTTGGAATTCGCTGAGAGACGCCGCATTTTTTCCTTCGAGATCGGCCGTGATGAGTTCCACCCGCTGACGCGCGGTCGCGATGCGGTCGCGACAGGTGCGCAACAGTTTCACGCCGCGCTCATAGGCGGACACCATGTCGGCCAGAGGCAGTCGCTCGGTCTCCAATGAGGACACGATGGATTCCAGCGAGTCCATCGCGTCTTCAAAACTGAGGTCTTCCGGTTTACGTTTGTCGTCGGGCATGATGTGCGGGGAACTCCATCATGGCGTGGCTGCATCCTACCGCAAGCGGGAATCAGGCCCGCCGTGGCCGAATGATGTGAAAACTACTTCGGCGCACCGGCATCCGCCTGTTTGCCCGGCTCTGGCTCCGGACCACCGCCCGGTTCCCAACGCTTGCGATCCGACATGAAGAGCATCTCTGCCACGAATCCTTTGTCGATGGACTGTCCTGCGAGCGGCAGGAAGTAACGGCAGGGCAGATCGGTCTGCGCCATCACATCCACGCCAAATCCCATCAGGATACCGCGCATCGCAGGAGCAGCCCAGTCGTGGTAATCGCCTGTAAAAATATCCGCGATGTGCTCGGCATTCAGTGAGAGAGGCGTCATAAATATCCCCGCTATTCCCTTCCCGCGTTCTTCGGCGGCTTTTTTCATTTCCGGGAAATCCTTTTTCTCCATTGGCAGCCAAGCACCGGGACGATCCGCATACCATGCGACGGCCCAGGGCATGTCGGTCAGCACCAGTTCATTTTCCTGCGTGAAGCTTCCGATCTTGTTGATCTGCTTGGGCAAGTAGGGCGGCCATTGGGCGAACTGGTCTTTATGACTCAATCCATGCGTGACTTCCGTGGCCAGTGAAAGCAGCATGGGCATGGCCGTGATCGCCAATGCCATGGCCGCGAGTCCATGCCGCGACCACCAGCCTGCGCGAAAACCTTGAAAGCCGAGCCGCCCCCACAGAACCGCGAGAAAGGCGAAGCCATAGGCCGTCATCACCGGAATGAATAAAGAGTGAATTTGATTGGCATCACTTTCCTTTCCTGGCAGTCCCAGCAAGGCCATGCCCAGCACCGAGAAAAGCCATAGTATCAGCAGGCTCCAGCCGAAGAAACGCACCGCCCGGCGCTTGAAGGGATGCAAGATGGCAAAAAAGAAAAGTGCCGCCGGCAGCACCGCGCCTAGATGCGTGTAGAGATCACGCAATTGCGCCACCAGATTGAATGCCGTTTTCTTGGCGAGAATTTCCGCTGCTGCCATTGGGCTTTTTCCGCTGAAATCGCGCAGCAACAATGTGTCAGAAGACAAGGCGATAACACTTTGCAAAGTTGCTTTCGTTGAGCCGAAGACATCTCCGCAGACAGTTTGATTCCGCGCACCCCAGGCGATCAATGCTACCAACGGGATCAAGCCCGTCAGTGCCGCAGCCAGCGCCCTCGGACGCAGCAACCACGCAGTCACGAGCGTGAATCCGATTACGAGAAACACACCCATCCAATGTGTGAGCACCATCAGCGCTCCCATGCAGCCGATGACTAGCGCCTGCTTCACCGCGCTCTCGTTTTGCGTCGCCTTTTCCAGTCCGATCAGCAACGATCGCAGCGCAATCAGGAAAAAGAACATCATCATCATCTGCGGCAATCCGCTCCGCGCCACGTCCCACAAAAATTGGCAGACCAACACGGTCAGCGCCGTCCAACCGGCTATCGTTTCATCAAACAAACGCCGCGCGATGAGCCAGCCCATCGCAACTGAACCAAGAAAAAAAAGCATGCCCATGGTGGCGACCACCCGGTCGAGAAAATAGATGTTCGAGTTAGTGTCGAACCCCCAGAATGATTCAAACGCCTTGAAAAACGGTGCGAGCATCAAGGCTTGCAGCGGCGGATTCATCGTGTCACTCAATGCCCCAGGCTGCGCCGCTTTGCCTGCGTCGATTTGTTGCCTCCACTCATAGGGTCGCACCACCTTCGTATGCAGACCATGTCCGCGCGCAAACTCCCTCGCCACCTGCGCCTGATCCATGCCTGACGCAGCGGAGAGTCCACGGAACGTCACGAACAATTGCACAAAGAACAGCACGCCCACGGCGACCGTCATAAATGCAAGCGTCAGCCCGGTGATTCCGTCTTTATTCGACCTGTCTGATAGTCCGCTCATGCTGATGAACGCAGACTAGCGGAGTGCGCTGGTGAATGCCAGTGAGATTTATGCGGAGCGTGAGGATGCCAGTCTTCTCTGAACAAACTTAGCGTTGCGCGTATATTATCATACACTGTCTTACACTATGATCGCTACGTTAAGTCTGCAGGACTATGATGAGACCAACAGAATCGAAATTGGTAAGCTCATCAAAATCGCCGAATCGAATGATGTATCAGATGCAAGCCACCACCGCTTCTCCCGGCAGTCACAGCCATTGAGTTCTTATTGAGAACTGTCTATCAGAGTGCGGCAATCATGGCGCTGGACTCCAACATTTTTCGTGGCTTCGTGGCGGCATGTCGCACCAGAAAATTCAATCCCATTGGCCAGTGATTCGCGCGGTGTTGTTTGCCACCGGAGTCTGTCTGCTGCTTTTCATCGTGCGTTGCTGCATGATCGGAAGGGTTGAGCGCACGGGCATTTACACCAACATCTTGTTGGCTTGGATTCCCTACATTGTAGCTTTGATATTGGACGGAATTATGGACGGCAAGCGCGCAAAATCATGGGTGCTTTGGCCTTTACTGCTGGTGTGGCTGCTCCTCCTCCGCACACGATTCATCTCGCTGAGTTTCCGCTGCAAGGTGCGGCGACTGATGCCGAGCATCTCTGCGGCTTCGGTGCGGTTGTCGCCGGTTTTCTGCAAGGCGGAGTCGATCATCAGGCGCTCCATTTTTTCGAGATTCAGATCGTTGCAAGTTGTCGGAATGCCTGCGGATGCGCCGCTGGAATTATTTCCGTCTGCTTTCATCGAGTGCAAAATGGAAGTGCCACCACCGAGATAGGACGGCAGATTTTTTAATCCGACACGCGCGGAGTTGCACATAACCACGCCGTGCTCCAGCGCGGTGCGCAGTTCGCGGACATTGCCGGGCCAGTCGTAGGCGAGCATGGCTTGCAAAGCTTCCTCGCTCAGCGGCTTGAACGGCTTATTGTTCATCTCAGCGAGTTCGCGTAAGAACGCATCGGCGAGAATGGGGATGTCGCTTTTGCGATCGCGCAGCGGAGGAAGATAGACTTGCACGACGCGCAATCGCCAGAAGAGGTCTTCGCGGAATTTCCCTTCCTGCACCAGTTTCGCGAGGTCTTTATTGGTGGCGGCGACAACGCGCACATCCACTTTGACGGGCTTGTTGCCACCGACGCGTTCGATGGTTTGCTCGCCGAGTGCGCGGAGAAGTTTCACCTGCACGTTGGCGTCGATCTCGCCGATTTCATCGAGGAACAAGGTGCCGCCGTCAGCGAGTTCAAAGCGCCCGATGCGCTTGTCCATCGCCCCGGTGAACGAGCCTTTCTCGTGGCCGAACAGCTCGCTTTCTAGGACGTTCGGCGCGAGTGCGGCGCAATGCACGGCGACGAGTTTTGCCTTGGGTCGCCCGCTCAAATTATGAATGGCACGCGCGACGAGTTCCTTGCC
>JAYVQB010000097.1:0-10068 GCA_043757085.1 Verrucomicrobiota bacterium | reverse complement strand
GTGACACCACCAGCGTGAGTCCGTCGCGCACCAATGCCGGAAGCTGGTAGCAGAGGCTCTTGCCAGCGCCTGTGGGCAAAATCGCCACCGCATCGCGCCCGGCCAGCGCTGCTTCCATGATCTCGCGTTGGAGTGGGCGAAAAGTTTCGTAACCAAAGATTTGCCGCAACAGAGCAGGTAGCTGGCCAGAGGAATTCGACATAATGTTCTTTTGAACACACGCAGAGTGGTATGTCCAGTCGATTTTTTGAAAGCACTATTTGCAGCTTGTTCAAACGACACGCGCATGATGCTTAGGTGTTGTGGGCTGCTAGCCCTCTCATGTGAGGGCTAGCAGCCCACAACACTGGAGAAGGCTAAATATCAAAACTCTCCACCCCGACCGCCAATTCCCGTTGCAGGACATCCGCCACGGTGAAGCCAGCCAGCCAAGCACGAAGATCGGTCTGAAGCTGGGCGAAAATGGAATTGATTCCGGTCGAAGCAGATTTACTGCCGGGCAGGATGTCCAGCGGGCCATCGACAAGTTCCAGCACAGCGCCCAGCGTGATCCGATTGGGCGGTAGCGCGAGATGATAGCCGCCACCCGCGCCGCGCTTGCTGTGCAGCAAGCCGCCCTTGCGCAGGATAAGCAGGATTTGCTCAAGAAACTTCCAGGGGATGCCTTCTTCAGTCGATAGGGACTGGATGGAAAAGACCGTGCCCGGCGTGCTCCGGCTCATGGCCACGACAGCGCGCAGGGCGTATTCGGCTTTCTTGGAAAAATTCATCGTGTGACTGAATTGAAGCACCTGCCGCAGGTTGCGCAATGGGAAGCCGCGACTAGCTTCAAAAGATGGAGGAACTTTTCGGCGACACTGGCGACACCCGCAACAAGCAGACGAGCGTTGTCTCCGCGTCCGCACCGCTCGCCGCGCGCATGAGGCCGCGAACACTGACGGAGTATTCCGGTCAAGGACACATCCTCAGTGAAGGAAAGCTTTTGCGGCGCGCCATTGAGTCTGATCGCTTTTCCTCACTCATTTTTTACGGCCCGCCCGGTGTGGGAAAAACCACACTCGCCCATGTCATCTCCCACGAAACCAAAGCGCGCTTCGTTACCCTGAGCGGTGTGGAGAGCAATGTCGCCGACATCCGCGCCGCCGCCGATGCAGCAGAAAAACTCCAGCGCATGAACGGCCAAGCGACCATTCTATTCGTCGATGAAATTCATCGCTTCAACAAAGCGCAACAGGATGTGCTGCTGCCGCATCTGGAGCGCGGCACACTAAGGTTCATCGGAGCCACGACGCACAATCCCTATTTCTATATCAACAGTCCGCTGGTGAGTCGCTCGCAAATTTTCACGCTGGAACCGCTGGGCGTGGAGGATTTGGAAACCTTGATGGATCAAGCCGTCGCAGACAAAGAGCGCGGACTCGGAGCAACCAACGTAGTTCTAACTCCCGATGCGAAACGCCATCTCGCGACGATTAGCGATGGTGATGCGCGCAAGTGCCTCAATGCCCTAGAACTCGCCGCGATCACCACGCCGCCGGATGCAGATGGGCGCATCGTGGTTGATCTGGTAGTTGCCGAGGAAAGCGCCCAGCAAAAAACCGTGGTCTATGACGGCGATGGCGATGCGCATCACGACACCATCAGCGCGTTCATCAAATCCATGCGCGGCTCCGATCCTGACGCCGCGATCTACTGGCTCGCGAAAATGCTCTATGCTGGCGAGGACATTCGCTTCATCGCGCGGCGCATCGTGATTTGTGCCAGCGAGGACGTGGGCCTCGCCGACTCCAACGCCTTACGTGTCGCCATAGCTGCGCAGCAAGCCGTGGAGTTCGTCGGGATGCCGGAAGCGCGCATTCCCCTCGCCCACGCCACGATCTATATTGCCACCGCGCCCAAAAGCAATCGCGCCTACCTCGCCATCAACAAGGCGCTCGATGACGTGAAACACGGGCGCACGTTGACCGTGCCACCGCATCTGCGCACGAAGACGAGAAAGAAACTGGCCGCCGGCTCTGGCACTTCGGCTGCGGAAATGGATTACAAATATGCCCACGACTCCGAGGATGGCTACATCCCACAGGCCTATCTGCCCGAAGGAAAAATTTACTACGAGCCAAGCGGCAATGGCATGGAAGGCAAGGTCAAGGAACGGATGGATTATTGGCGGAAGCGATTTGAAGACGCCAAGGCCTGAAGCGCGAAAAAAGCAGCCAGCGAGTCCCGTCACGTCTCATTCACAATCCCGCGCGCCGAAGCGCGAGATCAAGCTCTTTCTGGAAAACGGGAATATCTTCCGCAGGCGGCTTGTATCCCGGCTCAGGTGCATTCAGTCCGAGTCGCCCCATTTGATCCACATACCATGAGGCCGTTTTGCCATCGCTAAAAGTCGCCTTGCCACTGGCCATGGTTCCGGGAATCGCGATCTGATCAAGGCTGATCTTCACGCTGCCACCACCTGCTTCTGGCGGCGGAATCACTTCTGGTTCGCTGGCTTCATCAGAAAAAGCATCTTCCGCGTCTGATGGCAGAAAGGATTCAGGTGCAGCCTCCACTTTTTCCTCGGCGGGCTTGTCGCGTTTCTTTTCCTGCAATTTCAATCCGAGATCGACCAACAGCATCCGCGCATCGAAGTAAGTCAGCGTGAGTTCATGTTCGTTTTTTAGACGATCCTGAATCTCATTCAAGTTCGCGCCTTCATCGGCCCATTGTCTGACGGCTTGTTCCTGTTCCTGAGTAAGTTTTGGCATGATATTGGAATGATGACGCTAGGTGGTCACAAGATGATTGCAAGACGGGAGGGTAAATCTCGCGAGCGACAATTTTAACATTGGAGCGCACGCGCCCGCGCGTGCCGTCCTTCGCGCCCTCGCGAAGGACCATAATCAGGCTCCTGATAAGATTCCGTCAGTGGACATTCCGAAGTCTTCCACGTGGGCGTGGAAGACAGCACGCGAGGGCGCGTGCGCTCCAAAACATCTCAGATCGAAAGCTTACGCCCACCCATGCGCATTGCGCACCTCGATCATCTTGGCGAGGATCGTGTTCCAGGTGCTGCCGGTTTCGAGGACCGCATTCGGGAACATGCAACCGTCCCAGCAGATGTGCTGGATGCCGCGCTGTGCTGCGTCCTTGAGCCAGTAGCCGGAGGCTTTGACGATGTCGAGCTTGCCGTTTGGATCGTCCGCCTGGCAATGCTTGCCCGTCTTGTCGTGCGCGCCCGCGCCATGCACGGTGCCGTCGTTCTGCGCGACGTGGAAATCGATCGTCCACGGGCGCAGCTTGTCGGTCATCTTTTCATACGCAGCCCAGAACTCGACGTCGCTGTAGCCTTCTTTCAAGAGCGCGTGCTCCGGGGCGTTGTAACCCAGCGTATAAAGATAAGTGTGCGCGAGGTCGGCCTGGAAACCGAGCGATTCCGGCATGCCGACGCCTTCGAGCACGTCCAGCATGTCCTTCCACGAATGCATCCCGGCCCAGCAGATTTCACCTTCCGCAGCGAGACGCTCGCCGTGGTCGGCGGCGATCTTCGCGGCTTTCTTAAAGGTGTCGATGATGCGCCCGGTGTTCGCTTTTGGGTTCTCGCGCCATTTGGCGATGCCGAACTCGGCGGAGTCAATGCGGATGACGCCGTATTTGCGCACGCCGTGTTTGTTGAACACACCAGCGATGCGACAGGCCATCGTCACGGCGTCGAGGAATTTAGCCTGCTGCGCATCGTCGCCCATTGCGGAATCGCCGACGGTGCCGGGCCAAACTGGAGCTACGAGCGAACCAACCGCGAAACCCTTGCCCGCGATCATGTCGGCGATCTTCTTCAATTCATCGTCGCTCGCCTCGGGGTTCGTGTGCGGCAGGAAAAGGAAGTAGTCGATGCCCGCGAACTTCTCGCCGTTCACGCTCGCGGCAGCGGAGAGGTCGAGCATCTTTTCGAGGCTGATCGGTGGTTCCTGACCCTCGCCATCGCCTTTGCCGACGAGACCGGGCCACATTGCATTGTGAAGTTTGGGAAGTGTGTGTGCCATATTGATTACAGTTTGGTTTGGAGCCGCGAGGATAGAGAAGCTGTGGAAAATTGCACGCAGAAAGTGCATCGCTGTATCCATCTAGCAGCTCCACTCCTTCCGCGAATTCAGTGTCCGCAAGGATTTCATCAGTTCGGCGGCTTTGGCGGCGAGTTCAGGATGCTCCGCAGCGACGTTGTTCTACCCGGCGGGATCGGTCTTGAGGTTGTATAGTTCTGGGCGTGGAGCCGGGCCTTTCTTAACGCCGTTGCGAGTGGCTTTCTATTCGCCAAAACACACCGCCTGCGCGCTACTTCCACCGTGATACTCCCAATGCAGATGCTCGCGCTCCTGCTGCCCCGCTTGCCGAGAAGCGCGGGCAAAATGCTGATGCCGTCGCTGTCTGCGGGCGACGTGACGCCGGTGAGCTCGCAGAAGCGAGTAACATCACGTCCCAATTCTGTGCATGACTTCGCACTTTTCAAATGACATTTACATGTAACATTCTCTCATGAATTTTCGGGCAGCCCACCTCCATAAAATGAACAACCCCGCTCTGCACCCATGATGACAAATTCGCCATCCACTGCCGGACGTGTTGTCTGGCTCTTTGGTCTGCCTTCCTCAGGTAAGACCACTCTGGCTACAGCGCTTTGTGATGAATTGCGGGCCGGAGGGATCCAAGCCTGCATCATCGATGGCGACATGCTGCGGTCAGGCTTGAATCAGGATCTGGGTTTTTCTGATGCCGACCGTTCCGAGAACCTCCGGCGCGCGTCGCACATCGCGCGGATGCTTATTGAACAGGGCGTCATCGTGATCGCCGCGTTCGTGACACCAAAGGAAGCGTATCGGGAACTCATCCGCAGCATTATCGGACCCGAAAATTTGCGGATGATCCACGTGAATTGTCCGCTGGATGTCTGTGTAGCGCGTGATGTGAAGGGACTCTATGCGAAAGCGCTTGGCAATCGCATGCAGGGAATGACCGGCGTTCAGGATTCATTTGAGCCTCCCGTTGCGATAGATTTGTCTCTGCCGACCAGCGAGATCGGCATCGCAGAAGCGACCACCCGTCTTCTCGACATGACGCGAACCTGGTTGGCATCCTGAAGTTTGTGAATGAATGCAGGCGCTCAGAGCCAATCAGCATCAATTCTGGAGAACACCACTGACATTTCTTCATCAATCAGACGCTTGAGACGGGCTGGCCGGACAGATTGAACCCGGTCAATGCAATCGACAGGAAGCGTGTAACTCTGGAGGTGATAGGCGTGATAACCGGCGGCCTCAAAAAGCGCGACGATGTCCTCTGCGGACCTGCCGATAGTTTTTAGTTGGGCTGGATGCATCTCGATAATCCACTCGAGCGACGGAGACATTTCCGGCAGTGTAGATTTGATGCCGTTGATAGCGGGCCATTCTCCGCCCTCGATGTCCATTTTGATCAGCCGAGCCTGTCTCAATTCGTGAGGCTCCAAGATTGCAGAGATGGGGAGCGCATCCACTTCGCAAAACAAATCAAGGCCCTGACCGGCGATGGTCGTGGTTTCTCCACTGTTGTAATCCGTGCCGTGGAAAAGAGCCAGCTTCCCGGCTTGATCCGCCGCGGCGATGTTCACGGCGCGGATGTTTCGCGCCTTGTTCAATGCGAAATTGTGCTCCATTGAACGGAAAATCACAGGCGAGGCCTCGATGGCGATCACCCTGCCGGTCGCGCCGACGGCTTTTGAAGCCAGCAAGGAGAAATAACCGATGTTGGCCCCGACATCCACAAAGACATCACCGGGTCGGAGCCTTGCGCCGATCCATTGCGTGACGGACGGTTCCCAGATGCCGAAGAAATAGATACATTGCTGCACCACGTCGCGGGTATTCCCGCACATGAGCGAGCGAAAGCGGGTTCGGGAAACAAACTCCCGCGGATGCCAGGCAAAGCACGGGCGGACAATCTCTTCCCAGAGGAAGCGCTTGCCCACACGAAACGGCCAATATCTGAGAAATCCGCGCGCTACGGGCGTCATGATGTTGCGCAGCCATTTGCGCTGGCTTACGCTCCATAAGAGTTCATTGAATTTCATATTGTCAGCTTGACTCCAAAGACTATGGATATAATCGCTTCTTCCGATTCTACCAAACTGAATCCCGGCTCTGAAGTTCACCCGCCCTCCGTTCTGTCGTGAAGTATCTCCCCAGAATCCTCCGTTATCTCAAACCCTACCGGGGGATTGCGGCGGCGTCTATCGGAACGATTTTGCTGGGCGGTTTGGCAGGACTTCTGACGCCGTGGCCGATGATGATACTAGTGGACTCCGTGCTGGAGACGCACCCCCTGAGTCCGTTTCTGGCGAAGACGCTTGGCTGGATCGGGCGCGACCGCACCGCGCTTCTGGCGTTTGTGGTCATCTCGGGCCTGGTGGTCACTTTGGTGCATCATCTCCTTGGCATTCTGGGAAGTTATCTGAACACACGGCTGAACCTCAGCATGGCACAGGACTTCCGCGGAGATCTTTATCTTCACTCACAGCGACTCTCGCTGGCGTTTCACGACCACCGCCGCTCCGGCATGCTCATCTATGCTGTCAATTATCAGGCTGACGCCGTGCCCGGGGTGGTGATGGTCGTGCCGGTGCTGCTGGAGAGCGTCGTCACGCTGGTGGGCATGTTCTGGATCACCTATCGCATGGATCACGCATTGGCCCTGTTGTCGCTCTCGATAGCCCCACTGCTATACTATTCAGTCGGATATTATATCAAGCACATCCAGACGCGGTTGATGGATGTCAAATCAAAGGAAGGCGAGGTGCTCTCCATCATCCATGAAGGCATGTCGATGTTGCGAGTCATTGTTGCCTTTGGTCGCGAGCTTTACGAACTGGGGCGGTTCCGAACCCAGAGCCAGCGCGCGGTCGATGCGCGGATCAAGCTCACGGTGCGGCAGACTTTATTTTCCCTTGTGGTGAACATGACGACTGCACTGGGAACGGCGGCGGTTCTCGGACTCGGCGCATGGCATGCAATTCATGGAAAGATCACCACCGGACAGTTGCTGGTGGTGCTGGCTTACATCGCCGCGTTCTACAAGCCGCTGGAGGCCATCAGTCACACACTGGGGTCGATGCAGGATCAGTTCATCAGCCTGCGCATCGCATTTGACCTTCTGGACACCGAGCCGGAAATCCGCGATGCACCAGACGCTATCGAAATCGGAAGATCCAGAGGGCAGGTCGTGTTTGAAGATGTTTCATTCAATTACGAAGAGCGCAACGGCACCATCAAAAACGTCTCGTTCACTGTGAAACCGGGCGAGGTGATCGCAGTGGTGGGTCCAACCGGTGCTGGCAAGACCACGCTGATGAGCCTGATCCCCAGATTCTATGATCCAAGCGCAGGAAGAATTTTGCTAGATGGAATAGACATCAAAAAGCTGAAGGTCAAATCACTCCGCGATCAACTCAGCATCGTTTTGCAGGAACCTCTGCTCTCATCCGGTTCGATTATGGAGAACATCCGCTACGGCAGGCTCGAGGCCACCATGGAGGAAATCATCGAAGCCGCGAAAGCCGCCAATGCTCACGATTTCATCATGTCGCTGCCTGAGAAATACGAGACGGAGATCGGCGAGCGCGGCGCACAACTTTCAGGCGGGGAGCGCCAAAGAATTTCTGTCGCGCGGGCCTTCCTGAAAAATGCGCCGATTCTGATCCTTGACGAGCCGACCTCTTCCATCGATGCGAAAACGGAGTCCGTGATTCTCGATGCCCTTGACCGTCTAATGCTGGGACGAACGACTTTCATGGTGGCCCACCGTCTCTCGACGATTCGGAATGCGGACAAAATTTTCGTCATCAATCAGGGTGAAATCGTCGAGCAGGGCACGCATGACCAGCTCATCACCATGAGCGGGCTTTACAAACAGCTCTTCGATTTGCAGACGAAGCGCGTGGGACGGAAGATCGCATCTGGTTACACCCAAACGGAGGACGAACGGTGAACATCATTTCCAAACCCAAGCTGGTGCTGCTCGGAATGATGAGCAAGATGCCCGTGGCCGGTGTCGTCTGGCAGACCATCCACTACCTCATTGGATTTCAGCGGCTTGGATTCGAAGTCTATTATGTGGAGGCTCACGGCTGCACGCCGCGCTGTTTCATGGCCACTGAATCCGACGACGGCTGGGCGAATGCGGCAGCGTTCATTGAAGGTGTGATGCGCCGCTTTGATTTCTCCCATCGCTGGGCCTATGACCCGCGATGGCATGATGACAGACATTTTGGCATGAGCCGGAGCGCCTTGAAGAATCTCTATAGCGAGGCTGCGGTGGTGATCAATCTCCACGGCGGAACAGAGCCGTTGCCGGAGCACAGCGCCACGGGACGACTCGTCTATTTGGAAACCGATCCGGTCGAGCTTCAGATCGAGCTGCACGACAACAAGCAACATGCCATGGCTTTTCTTGAACCGCACTGCGCCTTTTTCTCGTTCGGCGAAAACTTTGGCGCGCCGGACTGCAAATTACCAATGTCCGATCTGTTTAACTTCAAACCCACGCGGCAGCCCGTGATCATGGATTTTTGGGAGTCAGAGGGCAGCCTAGCGGGAGCGTTGTTCACCAGCATCGGGAACTGGCGGCAGGAGCATCGCCAAGTTCATTTTATGGGAGAGATTTATCATTGGAACAAGGAGTATGAATTCTTGAAGTTTATCGATCTCCCGTCCCGCACTGCGCAGAAGTTTGAACTGGCGCTCAGCAGTTATGAGCCCCGTGACCGGGAAATGCTAGAGAGCAAAGGCTGGCGCGTGCGTCATGGACTGGGAATTTCAAACGATATTGACGCCTATCGCAGTTACATAAGCGGTTCCCGCGGTGAGTTCACCGTGGCCAAAGACCAGAATGTGCGGCTGCGGACCGGCTGGTTCAGTGACCGCAGCGCGACTTACCTCGCCGCGGGGCGCCCGGTGATCACACAGGAAACCGGCTTCTCGAACATCCTGCCCGTCGGCTGCGGATTGTTTGGCTTCAACTCGATTGAAGAAATTCTCGGCGCGATTGAAGCGGTGAATGGAGCCTACGAACACCATTGTCGCGGCGCATTGCAAGTCGCACACGAACACTTCAGCCACGACGTGGTGCTCGGCAGCTTGGTGCGCGAAATAGGGATCAACCTTTGAATCCAGAGTATTCGTCTTGACTCTGAATATCGTTCACCGCTAAAATCTTTTTGTAGAAAAAGGAATCAATGACCCCCACCTTCTCGAAATGAAATCCAAGCGGGCAACGTCTAAGCCTTCAAGCAACATGATTCGTCGGCGCGTAGCGCGCGAGGGAGTTGGGAAAAGCCGGAGCAAAAAAAAACTGGTGCCGCATTCGGAGAAAAGTCGTGGCGAGATGAGGGATCTTGCACGTGCGCTGGACGAGGCGCAGAAGCTCATTCAATTGCGCGGACTCCGTGCAGACGGATATCCCGAAGCCGGATTCATCACGAGCAAGAAGCTGGCTTACGAGGAGCTTATCGTTAACGTCCGTGACACAGTGCACGCGACGTTGCCGTTGGATGCGACTGTAGCAGTAATCAACAAAGGTGATCCCGAGCTACTCAAGCTCGATGGGCGCCGCGCATGGCACTTCCCAAGGGCTAATGACGGCAGTTATGCCGGGCATCATCCACCGACGAGCGCCGACGCAATCGAACATCTGGAGGTATTGCGCGCCGAAGGAGCCACGCATCTGGTCATCCCGCATACTTCATCTTGGTGGCTCGATTTTTACACTGAGTTCCGCAAGTATCTGGAGGAACGCTTTACCGTCGCCGCGCACAAAGCCGAAACGTGCGTCATTTTTTCTCTCCGCGAACTGTGTCCACCCGGCGCTTCCGCAATTCATCGCACTGCGGAATCCGGGTCTGACGCCGGATCAGACAAAGTGCTGAATGAATCGGACCTGCGCATCCGTCTCGCCCGCGCATTGTTATGGCTTGGTCGCGCCATGGAGGCGCACAGCGTTCTCGCTCAAGGTCTGCGCACAGAACCATTGAACGCGCAGCTGCATCTCGAACTCATGCAG
>JAYVQB010000096.1:0-2596 GCA_043757085.1 Verrucomicrobiota bacterium | reverse complement strand
ACGAAGGGCCAGAATGCCGATGGCCGTGCCACTTGCGATCTCAATGAGGTGGTAAAAACGCTGGGACGACGAAACCAACTGGTATCGAATCTGCGCGAGTGCCTCGTGAGTCTGGCGCGCGTGCTCCAATTCTTCCTGCACAACGCCTCCGACTGGATGCGCGGCGAACTGGCTGCACAATTTCGCAGTGTAATGCGCGACATTAAGAGCCTAGATGATTACACCAACCAACAGACCAACGAAATAACTTTCCTGCTCGACGCCACGCTCGGTTTGATCAACAACCAGCAGAACCAGATCATCAAAATTCTCACCGTGGCCAGCCTGGTGTTCCTGCCGCCCACGCTGATCGCCGGCATTTACGGCATGAATTTCCATCACATGCCCGAACTGGACAAATCATGGGGCTATCCTTTTGCCTGGGCATTCATCATGCTCTCGGGCGTGCTGCCGATCCTGTTCCTGAAATGGAAGAAGATGTTGTGAGCGACAGATAAGTAAAGAGCATGAAACTGCGCGCCGTTCATCTTGTCCTGCTGACTCTGCTGGTGGCTGATGTTGCTCTCGTGGTTTTCGGGCCGCAGAGTCGGGATCATTTGCCGGGAATGGCCAAAGCTTTGGCTGGCGATCATAAGACTGATTGGTGGGATGATGCCGCGATGGGAGTGCGATATGCCACACTTATCAATCTTGGATTGATAAGTCTGTTGTTACTTAGTTCTAAGTGGTGGTCGCGGAACTTTGTTGACGCGGAAAACGAAAAACGAAAAACGAAAAACGGGAAGCTACGATGGTTCTGGCCCGCATTGATTACAGCTGCTGCGCTATGTCTCGCATTGCGCCTGCCGCTGGCCAGCAAGAGCCTATGGTGGGACGAGGCATGGGTCATCATGCAGGCGAGCCATGGCAAATGGACGCCGGACAAGAAGCACGAAGGACAGTTGAAATTCCTGGCGCACGATTGGAAACGTTGCGCTTGGTATTATCAGAAGCCAACCAATCATGCGCCGATGTCGCTCTTGCAAAAGGCGTCCATTACCACGTGGCAAAAGCTCACGGGTGCAAAGCGTGAGGAGTTCAGCGATTTATCTGCGCGAATTCCGGCACTGCTGGCTTCGTGCCTCGCGGTGATACTTCTCGGCTGTCTGCTGCGGGCCTGGGGACGACCCGGCGCGGGAGTCGCTGCGGCATTCTTGCTGGCGATTCATCCGTGGCACATCCGCTACGGCGTGGATGCGCGGGCTTATGCGCTGGTGGTGCCGTTGTGCATCAGCGGTATGTTTGCCGTGACGCGAATCTTGGAGAGTGGAAATCGAAAAATCTGGCCTTGGGCATGGTGGGGGCTGACAGAATTTTTGTGGCTCTGGGCTTATCCAAACGCTGTTTTGGATATCACTGCGCTCAACATCTGTCTGGCAATTCTGCTTTGGCGACAGCACCCGAACCAACAAGATCGCTGGACGGCCATGTTCCGCTTGCTCGCAACCAATGTGTTTGCCGCGATGTGTTTTATCCAAATGTTTCTGCCCAATCTTATGCAGGCGCGTCACTGGGCGGGACAGGAGGCGGATGCGCATGTCCTTGATTGGAATCTCGCGACAGCGACGCTCGCTCATTTGTTGCTGGGCACGGAAGTTCCGGCGCGATCCCATCTGCTGATTGGTGGTCTTGTATTAGGATTGTTGATCCTTTCTCTGTGTTTCAAACGGGGACGCAGGAGCGGCAAAATTGGCGGCACTAGTTCCGTCATTCTTCTGAGCTTGGTCGCATCTTCGGTGGTGTTTGCTATGATGACATGGTTCTTCCATTCCTATTTTTACCCAAGATTTGTTATCGCCCTACTGCCTGTTTGCATTGCGATGTTCATGTTGGCTATCGATAAGTCTCTTTGGCGCGCCGTTGCTATAGGCATTACTTTTGTTGGGTTCGCTGCTGGCTCGTCAATACAGATGAAAAATCTGCTGATGAATCCCATGGCTCCGTTACGAGATGTTGCTGCCGAGGCAAAAAATGGAGCGGGCTTGGTTGCCTGCTATGGTCATGGTGGAGAAGTGATGCCTGTTTATCTACCTTCGATTTTACAGGTGCAAAAGCGCGAGGATTTGGAGCCATTGATGCAACGTGCCAAACGCGAAGACAAAGGACTGGTCATGATTTACGGACACCCAGGATTTAATCGCGCAGTCAATGCGGATGGATTTGCCTTGCTCGATGACCGCGCGCTTTTTGAAGAAGTGAAATCGTTTTCTGGAATCGAACCTGATTTTTTCTATCGCGTGCTAAAATTGAAGTAATACTAACTTCACGAATTAGATGCCATCGGCATCAAATGCGTGAATTCATCAGACCGTGCCAATTTGGCTGCGAAGTGGCGAATCTGCGTCTTGATTTCAGACCACTTCAAATCAGTCTCCGCGCATTCCTCAGCCCGTCCGCCGTGACTACGCTCTGGCGGGAGGCGACGAGGAAATCCAGATGATTCTGCCATTGCATGGGGTGCAATGAAGCGAGGCCGTAGGCGCGCTGGGTGTAAGCACTGTCGGCGATCTCCCAACCAAATTCACTGGCGCGGTTGCGATACGCCTGACGATGAATC
>JAYVQB010000095.1:0-2599 GCA_043757085.1 Verrucomicrobiota bacterium | reverse complement strand
CGCGCAGATTCGATACCAGTTGGTTTCGTCGTCCCAGCGTTTTTACCACCTCATTGAGATCGCAAGTGGCACGGCCATCGGCATTCTGGCCCTTCGTGGAGAACAGATCACGAGAAACTTGTTTCATGTCGCTTTCCACCCCTTGCAGCGCGTCTGCGATGCGCGCGACGATGCGTTCCAGCAGCAGCAGAAAGACGGCATCGCTACTGACCGGCGCAACGCACAATCGTTTCACCAGATCAGGCAACGCCCTGAAGGAGAGGGGATCCTCATAGCGAACCGTGGCCAGTGTTTCCTGATTGATCACAAAGGTGATAGATGTGTTTTCAGGATCAGGTGTGTCCAGTCCCACGGGCAACCACGCCGTCATGTAGAGTGCGCCGTTCTCCACATACAATCGGCTCGACTCCTCGATCTCTTGCATTTCCTCGCGAGTCGGGAGCTGGTATTCCAGCCACTTCTCGGCCTGACATTCTTCCTCTCGCGTCGGATTCAGCAGGTCCAAAAAAACAGCATTGTCCGGGAGCGGATGCTGTTTTGGCTCATTCCAATCAATGAGTTGAGCCTGCTGGGTGATAAGTCGGAGCATCTCGCAGTTTAGCGTGGAATGTGAAGATGCAAACGGCGGGCGTGATCTCAGGCAAACAGACCCAGTTGTGCCGCCTCTTCGATCTTCCCGGCTTTCGGTTTTCGTGATTTACCGGTGGGTGCCGGAGTCTCCTGCAACACCGCCACCTCATGTGGCGGATGGCCCGCCTCCAGTCGCTCCAGAATTTCGCGTGCGCGCTTCAACACACTTTCCGGCAGGCCCGCCAGCCGCGCGACTTGGATGCCGTAACTTTTCTCCGCACTGCCGGGAATGATTTTTCGCAGGAAGATAATCTGACCATTCCATTCCTTCACCGCGATGTTGTAATTCTTCGCGCCAGCACAGATATGGGCCAGCGCGGTCAACTCATGGTAATGCGTGGCAAACAACGAGCGGGCGCCAATCTCGTTGTGGAGATGCTCAGCCACGCTCCACGCGATGCTCAGTCCGTCGAACGTGCTGGTGCCGCGTCCGATTTCATCGAGGATGACAAGGCTGCGATCCGTGGCGTTGTTCAGGATCATCGAGGTCTCGTTCATCTCCACCATAAACGTGCTCTGCCCGCGAGAGAGATCGTCGCTGGCGCCGATGCGTGTGAAGATGCGATCCACCACGCCAATCTCTGCGCTGCTCACCGGAAGATAGCTGCCGATCTGCGCCATGAGTGTGAGCAACGCGACCTGTCGGATGTAAGTGGATTTGCCCGCCATGTTCGGGCCGGTGATGATAAGCACGCGATTTTCGTCCGGCTCCAATGTGGTGTCGTTTGGAACAAATTTTTCTCCGGCGAGATTCTGGTCGAGCACCGGATGCCTACCATCGCGGAAGAATAGATTCTTCGTCTCGTTCAGCACTGGGCGCGTGTAATTGAAAAGTCGCGCCGTCTCCGCGAGCGACCCCAGCACATCCAGCACCGCGATGGCCTCGGCGGTTTCTTGTATCGCTTCCAGATGCTCCATCGCGCGACTCCGCAGTTTCACGAACTCTTCATACTCCAGTGCTTTCGCCTTCTCGTCCGCACCGAGAATCTTGTCCTCCATGCGCTTGAGTTCATCGGTGATGAAACGCTCTCCATTCGCAGTCGTCTGCTTGCGCACATAATCGGCGGGCACATTCGCAAGATTCGATTTCGTGATCTCGATGAAGTAACCAAAGACGTTGTTGTATTTGATCTTGAGCGACTTGATCCCCGTGCGTTCAATTTCGTCGTTTTGCAGTTTCGCCATCCAGTCGCGGCCCTGTGTGGATGCGCCGCGCAGTTCATCGAGATCGGGCAAAAATCCTTCGCGGAAAATGCCGCCTTCTTTCGTTGCTACAGGTGGTTCCTCGACAATGGCGCGCATGATTTCTGAGGCGATGCTGGTGAGGTCGCGCATCTGCGTATGAAGCTGAGCGAGCAATGTAGCACAGGCATTTTGCTTGTGACGAGTCGCAGGGGCATTCTGCCCCAAGCCCTGATCTTCAGTGGGCAGAATGCCCCCTGAACTTGTCTCAGGCAAAATGCCTGAGCTACAAGATTCGATTAGCATCTTCAGCGGCGGCACCACCTCCAACGCCTGCGCCAACGAAACAAGATCACGCGCATTACCACTGCCCTGACTCAAGCGCCCCGCTGTCCGTTCCAAGTCGCGGATGTCCTTCAATAAATCACGCATCTGCCCCAGCAACATCGGTTCTTGCAGCATGGCAGCGATGACTTCCTGTCGCGCAATGAGCTGCGCCACATCGCGCAGCGGATGCAACACCCAACGTCGCATTTTGCGCGCGCCCATCGGCGTGCAAGTGCGATTCAGCGCGTGCAGCAGCGTGTGTTCATTACCGCCTTTGCTTGACACCAGTTCGAGATGCGACTGGCTCGTGGCATCAATCCACACGCCGTCATAGGGCGCAGCCACGCGGAGGCGCTTGATATGCGAGACATCTTTGCGGAGCTGAAATTGCAAATATTGCATGATCGCTCCAGCCGCGCAGACCGCCGCGCTGAGATGCGTGCAGCCGTAGCCATCAAGC
>JAYVQB010000094.1:0-10153 GCA_043757085.1 Verrucomicrobiota bacterium | reverse complement strand
CGAGTTGGCGCTGCAATTCCATGGTGTCTTCAAACGCCGCCTCCGCCTCAGCCATCAAGGTGCGGCCTTTGATCTCCACGCCCTCTTGCGGGAGGTAGCCGATCTGCACGGTCTTGGCCTTGACGATGCGCCCCTCGTCTTGATGCTCAATGCCTGCGATGATTTTCATCAGCGTGCTTTTGCCGGAGCCGTTCGGACCGGCGAGCGAGACGCGTTCACCGGCGCGAACCGTGAAATTTAATCCGCTGAATAGATTGCGCGGGCCATAGGAGATTCCGAGATTGTCGAGTGCGAGCATTTTGGGGGGCGAACTCATGCGCGGGAATTGACTCCTTCGCAAGCTTGCAAAAGCCTTGACCATCGCGAGCACTGCAAGCTATTTGGGCGCGATTCGTATATATTTTCCCCGCATGTTGCCTTTGATCAAAAAAACCGGTTCGTATTTGCTGCTGCTCCTGCTGCTGGGCGCGACGCGCGTGGAGGCATTCGACACCGTGATCCTCGATCCCGGTCACGGTGGGCATGATCGCGGGGCGGCGATTGGTTTTGTTTATGAAAAGCATCTCGCGCTTGATACCGCGCGCCGCGCCCAGCAGTTACTCGTCGCGGCGGGATTGAAGGTGATCATGACGCGGGACTCGGATGTTTTCATTCCACTGGAAGGTCGTTCGCGAATCGGCAACAGCTACCGCAACGCCATCTTTGTGAGCATTCATTACAACTACAACCGGGGCGGCTCCGGGCATGGCATCGAAACTTATTATCACTACGACAGCAGTCAGTTGCTCGCGGGATACATTCAGGCCTACATCGTGAAGGGAACCAATCTGACGAATCGCGGTGTGAAGAACGCTGGCTTCCATGTCATCCGCGCTACCACGGCGGTGCCTGCGGTTCTCGTGGAATGTGGATTCGTCAGCAACTCGTCCGAGCGCGCCGCCATGATGGCGGGACAGTATCGTGAAGGTCTAGCGGTCGGTATTGCCAAGGGCATCCTCGCTTTCCGCCAGAAAAAATAATCCCCGCTTATGGTCGTTACTTGCCGACAGATGCGTGATGCTGAGCAGGCCGCATTTGCCCGTGGCATCACCGCAGCGCAGCTCATGGAAGAAGCAGGCGCGGGTATTGCGGAGGTCATTGCGCAATTTTTTCCGCAGCCCGGTCATGCGATTTTGTATCTCGGAAAAGGCAACAACGCCGGGGATGCCCTCGTCGCTGCGCGTCATCTGGTTGAAGCTGGCTGGACTATTCATGCGCGACTGACGGCGGATGTGGCGGAGTTCAAGGGACTGCCCGCTGCGCATTGGAAAGCATTGGTCGCACGGGTGCATGTGCTGGGATCGCGCGATGAAGTCTTGAGCATGAAGGGCAATGTTTTGTTGCTCGATGGCTTAGTAGGCATCGGCGCAGAAGGCCCATTGCGCGGGACGCTGGCAGAGGCGGCGCATGAGATGAATGATCTGCGTCGAACGCGACATGCGGCCACCGTGGCGCTGGATATTCCATCCGGGCTGAATCCGCTCAATGGTGAACCGGGCGATGTTTGCGTGCAGGCCGATCTCACGATCACGATTGCTCATGTGAAAGACGTGCTGCTGGCAGATGCTGCGACGAATTACGTGGGTCGGCTTGCTGTAGTCACATTGCGCGAACTCGCAGACGCAATTGGAGATGACAGCCGACGTGTGCTGACGCCCGACATGTTGTTGTCCATGCTGCCTCGCCGCCCGTTTGATTTTCATAAGGGCAATGCCGGGCGCGTTGGCATCATTGCCGGGTCGCGCGGTTTTCTCGGAGCGGCAGCGCTCACGACCACGGGTGCGCTCCGCGGCGGTGCAGGTCTGGTCACGCTCTTTGTCAGAGAAGAAATTTATCCGCTCATCGTCGCGCTCACGCCGTCGGAGATCATGGTGAAACCCGTGAAGGATTATCGCGCGGTGTTGCAGGAAAATCTCGATGCGCTCGCCATCGGCCCTGGGCTTGGTTTGGAGTATGAAAATGAAGTGCTCGACGTGATGAAGAAAGCAAACATGCCTGTGGTCATCGATGCCGATGCGCTCAACATGCTCGCGCGGCACGGGCTTGATTCTCTGCGGGAAAGCACTGCGCCCCGGCTGATCACTCCGCATCCGGGCGAGATGGCGCGGCTCATCACGCAGGAACCGGGCTGGCAGAAAATGAATCGAGGTGATCTGGCGTGCGCGTTGGTAAAAAAGTATCCCGGTGCAACGCTGCTGCTCAAAGGCGCGCGCACGGTCATTGCGGCTGCGGGGCACCCGCTTTTTTTCAATACCACCGGGCATCCCGGCATGGCCAGCGGCGGCATGGGAGATGTGCTCACCGGACTGTGTGCCGCATTGGCCGCGCAAGGCGTCGCGTTGCCGGAGGCCGCTTGCTTCGGAGCATGGCTCAGCGGGCGCGCGGCGGAAATCGCGGTGCGAGATGAAGCTCAGTCGCAGGAATCACTCGCGGCGGGTGATGTGGCTGCGCATCTTGGGGCGGCGTTCGCTGACTTGAAGCGGCTTGTTTTTTGAAGGGCAAGGATGCCCGTTGCGTGCTTTCCCTGCTCGTTCTAAGCTGACCCCATCATGAAAAACAAAGCCTTCGGTTGTATCTTTATTCTGCTCTTGCTGGCATTGTTTGTCAGCGTGGGGGCCAATGTTCTCCAATTCGTTGCGTTCTTTGGCGGAGATGAGTCGGCGATGGGGTTGGCACAATCTAAACTCCCCAAGCTAAAAGAAACTCTGGAGCAGGTTTCGGTTAATGAATCGAAAGACAAGATTGTGCGCATTGACCTAGAAGGAATCATTTCCAGTGGCGCTGCCAGCGAGGGCTTCGGCGGTAGCGGCATGGATTTGGAAACCATCAAGCGGGCGCTGCTGCAAGCAGTCGAGGACAAGACCGTCCAGGCCATCGTGTTGCGCGTCAATTCGCCCGGCGGCGAGGTCACCGCATCCGACACCTTGTATCACGCTGTAAAACAAGCCGCGCTGAAAAAGCCCGTGGTGGTTTACATGGACTCAATGGCTGCGTCCGGCGGATATTACATCAGTTGCGGTGCGACGAAGGTTGTGGCGAATGAAACCACCTTGACGGGCAGCATAGGTGTCATCATCCAGACGTTGAACTACAGCCAGACCTTTGGAAAAATAGGATTGGAAACCATGACCTTTGCCAGCGGCACTTTCAAAGACTCCCTCAGTGGCGCCCGCCAGATGAGAGACGAAGAAAAGGTCTATGTGCAGAAACTGGTGACGACGATGTATGACAAATTTGTCAGCATTGTTTCCGAGGCGCGTAAGATCAGCAAAGAGGATCTCAAAAATGGAATCGCGGATGGCCGGGTCTTCACCGGAAGCGAGGCGTTGCAACACAAGCTCGTGGATCAGATTGGCTACGTCGAAGACGCCTACGCCTTGGCGAAGCAACTCGGTGGCGCTCCGAATGCCATGGTCGTCCGCTATCAGCATCGCTCATCCTTGAGTGATCTGCTGGGTGTCTTTGGAAAGGCGCAGGATGCTCGCGGCAAAGTGAACATCGATATCTCCGATCGTCTTCTGCCGAGATTGCAGCCGGGCATGACTTATATGTTGCCAGCTTATCTTGCGCCGTGAAAACGGATGCAAACCAAACGCAGTTGAAAATGGTGGAAGCCAAAAATGAAAAATCCGGTTATTGACATCCAATCAGGGGACTGCCTCGATGTGTTGCGGACGTGTAAATCAGAGTCAAATGATTTGATCGTCACGTCCCTACCTTATGCGGATCAGAGGAGTCAAACATACGGTGGCATTAAACCGGATAGATATGTCGAATGGTTTATTCCGCGATCTGCAGAGTTTTTGCGGGTGCTCAAGCTGGGCGGATCATTTGTCCTTAACATAAAGGCAAAAGCATCGAATGGTGAGCGGCACACCTACGTTATCGAATTGATTTTAGCCCTAAAGAGGCAAGGCTGGTTGTGGACTAAGGAATACATCTGGCACAAAAAGAATTGTCATCCAGGAAAATGGCCGAACCGTTTCCGCGACCTCTGGAAACGCTGCCTGCATTTGATGGCCTCTGATTTGGTAACAAGCTTTTTATCCTCTCACTTGTCATCACTAAACTTTTGGTTTTAAATTCTGGTCGCTAGGCATAGATGGAACATGTGATTAGCCCAACATTCCGTTACTCCATCACTCAACCCTGATTCATCCATGTCTGAAACCGCCTCCCAGGCCATCATCCACGATCTGTTTGTGCTCTGCGGCATGGCGCTGGTCATGGCGCTGGGGGTATATGCCATGCTTCGCGCGGGAGAGGGGCCAATATGGAATTATGAGGGCGAGGTGCTCTCCCGGCCCTATGGGTGGGGGGATGGACTGACCGCATTGATACTGCTGACTTTTTTTGCCTGGGGCAGTTTGGCCGCCAATCAAATGCCCGCCACTCCCCCCGGCCAGACGGGGGAGACGTCGATCAGCGCGCTCATGGTCGGCATGGTATTCATGCTGATGATCGCCGCAGTGCTGCTGGCATATCTGCGTGTCCGGGGGCTGAATCCTGGAGAGCTTTTTGGCATGAGGCAGTTGACGATCAAAGCCGCGCTCTTCAGCGCCGCGGGCTGGTTGGTTCTCGTTTATGTGGTCATGGTTCTCTCCCGGCATTTTCTGGAAAAAAATATATTCGGCGGCAGCTGGCCGGACGACAGCGAACAGGATCCAGTAAAAACTTTTCAACAGGCGGGCGGGCCAGCGCTAAAACTTTTGCTCGCGGCGGGCGCCGTCATCATCGCGCCCATTGCCGAGGAGACCATCTTTCGCGGTTTCATTTATGGGGTGGTAAAAAGTTTTAGCGAACGGTGGTTCGCCGCCATTTTCACATCGCTCGTGTTCGCCGCGGTGCATCAACATGTGGGCAGCCTGCCCGCGCTCTTCGTGCTCGCGATGGGCTTCGCGATGGCTTATGAGGCCACGGGCTGCCTTCTGGTGCCGATGTTCATGCATGCGCTTTTCAATGCCCTGAACCTAGCCTTGCTCGCTTCAGGGCATTCGTGATGACTCCGACGACGATCGCTCAACTTGGTGAGGACGCCCTGGTCCGTCGATTGACTGAAGGTCTTCTTCTCGGACCCGATGTCATTGCCGGGGTCGGGGATGATTGCGCGGTCGTAAAACCTCTCGGCAAAGGCTGGATGCAATTGCTCAAGACCGATTGCGTGGTGGAAGGCGTGCATTTTTTTCCCGACACCGCGGCGGAGCGAATCGGCTGGAAAGCCATGGCGCGCGCCGTAAGCGACATCGCGGCCATGGGCGGCGAACCACAACACGCGCTGGTGACATTGCTCGCGCCGCCGGAGTGCGCGGTGACTAAAATAGAAAAACTGTATGAAGGTCTGCGCGCCTGTGCTGCGCGATTTGGCGTCAGCATCGTCGGTGGCGAAACCTCCCGCGCGCCACAGCTTGCGGTCGTCATCAGCATGACCGGGTGCGTGAAGACAGCGCGCGCAATCAGACGTGACGGAGCGAAGGTGGGCGATGTTATTTTTGTCACCGGAAAGCTCGGCGGATCACGCAGCGGGCATCATCTCGACTTCGTGCCACGCGTGGCCGAGGCGCAATGGCTGGTCGCGCAGTATCGCATTCACGCCATGATGGATCTGAGCGACGGACTCAGCAAAGACATGCCCCGCATGGCCGCAGCCAGTGGAGTTGACTTCGTGATTGATGGCGAATCGTTACCCGCGCATCAAGGCTGCACGAAAGAGCAGGCCTGGTGTGATGGCGAGGACTATGAGTTGCTGTTTGCCGTCGCGCCGAAGGCCGCAAAAAGAATGGCAGATGAATGGAGAAACAAGTTTACCGATGTCCCGCTCACACGCATCGGGCGTTTCGCCAATCGTGGTGCCGGTCGTGCGCCCTCTTTTCTAGCGGGAGGCTGGGAGCATTTTGCATAGCGAGATACATTGGGAGGCTCTTCTACTTGAGACTCCTCACGTCGGCTGCTACTTACGATGATGAAACTTTGCACCGTTGCCGACACGATCGCTTGGGGGCGTGCGTTGGCGCTGACTCTGCGTGCGGGTGACATCATTGGCCTCGTAGGAAATCTCGGCGCGGGCAAGACTCATGCCGCGAAAGGCATTGTCGCCGGGCTGGGTTCGCGCACGGATGTGAGCAGCCCGACCTTTACGCTCGTCCATGAGTATATGGATGGACGGCTGCCAGTCTTTCACTTTGATTTCTATCGCATGGATTCGGCTTCCGAAGTGCTGGGCATCGACTGGGATGAATACATTGACGCCGGCGGAGTAATGATCATTGAGTGGGCGGACAAGTTCGTGGATATCATGCCGGAGAACACGCAGTGGTTTCAGTTCACGATTTTGGAAGATGGCACGAGGGCGGCGAAAAAAATTCAAGATTCAAGATTCAAGATTCAAAATTGATCCGTCATGCCAGAGATCATCGCCATCGATACCACAAACCCGCGCGCCAGTATTGCCGTCGTGCGCGACGATGCCGTGGTGTTCGAGCGACACTTCACCTCCGAGCGCTCACACAACTCACAATTGTTCGCTCCGCTGGCCGAGGCATTGAAAATCTGCAGCTCTGATCTCCGAGCCATCGTCGTCGGCACCGGGCCCGGTTCCTACACTGGTGCGCGCATCGGCATCGCTGCGGCACAAGGCATTGCGCTCTCGCGGCGCGTGCCCGTCATCGGTTTGCCCTCGGTGCTTGCGCCGGAGCAAGGGCGGGACGCCCTTGCTACGTTCAGCGACTTCATCGTTTGTGGCGATGCGCGGCGCGGCAAGTTCTTCATGGCCCGCATCAGCAAAGGATTGCTTCAGGGCGAGATCACGTTGCATGACAGTGATGAGTTCACAAAACATCATGCACAGGAAGCAGCGCTGTCGTGGTTCAGCTTCGATGCAAAACCACCGCTTGATCTACCCGGCATCACACTCACCACACCGTCCGCCTCGCGCCTCGCGCTAATCGCATCCGCCATGCCCGACGAAACGATCTGGACGCTCGAACAGCAACCGCTGGAGCCGTATTATCTGGCCGCGCCGTTTGTGACGAAGGCGCGGAGTTGTTTTCAATTGGAATAACGATTGATCTTCCAAATCGAAATGCTAGCATGAAATTCAATGTTTATTCTTTGATGCAGCCATGATGATCCACGTCGAAGACATCCACCCTCTGACAGACTTTCAGCGCAATGCGAAGCAGCACCTTTCCCGCGTCAACAAGACGGGGCGACCTGAAGTGCTGACCGTCAATGGCAGGGCGGAAGCCGTTCTGGTCGGAAAGCAAGCTTACCAGCAAATGCTTGAGGCGATGGAAGAGCTGGAGACGATCAAATCCATCCGGTGCGGGTTGGAGGACATGGAAGCAGGGCGCACCGTGAGCGCGAAGCGCGTGCATGATCGGCTGCGGGGGCTATGAGCTTCCAAGTCGAATACACGGCCAACGCCCAGACGGAGATTGAAGACTCCTATCTCTGGATCAAGGAACGCGCGTTGCGGGCGGCGGAGAAGTGGCGCGACGAATTGATCGGAAAGATCGAGCAACTTGGCGAGAACCCGCTGCGTCACCCCTTGGCACCGGAAAGCGGCCGGTTTCCGCGCGAGATCAGGCTCATGCTTTTCCGCAAACGGCGCGGCCAGTTCAGGATTTATTACACCATCGACAAGAAACGTGTTGTGATTCTCGCTGTGCGCCGGTCATCGCGCAGACCGCTGGATGCGGATGATTTGAGGCTTTAATATCGCCATGATCGACGAAACGATCTGGACGCTCGAACAACAACCGCTGGAGTCATATTATCTGGCCGCGCCGTTTGTTACGAAGGGGAAGACACCGCTTGCATCACGCGGGGAGTAGTCGTAATAATCTCCCATGAGTTCAAACGCAGCCTTCCAACGTGGCGTGGGTCCGTTGCTTCAACTCTTGCTACCGGGCAAGGTGGCTGCGGTGCAATCGTTCAAGCCTGAACGTGCTTTGCAGGAACGCATCGAGGCGCTTGCCGAAAAATCCACGGAAGGGGAGTTGACTGCGGAGGAGCGTGAAGAATTCGAAGGCTACGTTCGGGCGAACAAATTTGTCGCCATCCTTCGGCGTGAAGCCGACCTACTTCAGCACGCTTGAGCCGTGAACGAAGGCATCAAGGCACAAGTTAGGAGCCGCGCGGGACAGTGCTGCGAATACTGCCAGTTGCGTCAGAGTGATTCGCCGCTCGCAGTCCTGCATGTTGAACACGTCATTCCAAAAAAGCACGGCGGCAGCGATGACCTTTCCAATCTGGCCCTCGCCTGTATCGACTGCAATCTGCATAAGGGTGCGAATCTCTCCGGTCTCGACCCCGAAACTGGCATGCTCACCGCGTTATTTCATCCCCGTCAGCAGCGTTGGGAAAATCACTTTGAGTGGGAAGGCATCCGTATTGTCGGCAAGACTGACATTGGTCGAACAACGGTGCAGGTGCTTAACATGAATTCGGCGGATCAGATCGACCTGCGCTCGGTGTGATACGCGCCACCAGTCCAGAATCATTGACAGGCCCGAATAGCGCATTTCAAGGGATGTAGGCCCTATTTCTCTGACACTCGAATGTTGAAATGCGAGGACTGCCCCCGACCCTGACCCCCGATCTCAGTCGCTGGAGCCGCATTACCTCGTCGTGCCGTTTGTGACGAAGGGGAAGAAAGTCTGAGAAACCGTATTTGGGCCGAAAAATAGGATCACGTCTTCAAGAAAAAAGCTTTGAGAATTTCAAAGGCAGAGTTGACTTCCTTAGTCTTTCGTTCAGCAAGTTCCTGCAAGTCTCGACCCAAGTGAGACACCAAATCTGGGTGGTAGGACTTCATTAATTTTCGATAAGCGGCTTGTGCCTCCTTAAAGTTCGTTTCTTCACTTAGGCCGAACAACTGAAGAGCGGTTCGAACTTCATTGGGAATCTTTTTTCTTTGAGCATTCGAAGCCCCGATTGGAGGGCCACTGTGTTGCATATTTGGAGTTATCAAATAAACAGCAGGAGTTTCACTCGACTTCTGAATCAAGAATTCAGATTTGCAACTGGGACAACGGAATACAGACTGAAAACCAGGTAATGGAATTCTCAAAGAAGCATTACAAGAGCTGCATTTAAAAGAAACTGTAAGTGGTCTTCCATCGACCTGACGATCTTGCGTCGATCTTGGCTTTTCATTTTTCAGAGGCGCGTCGCCAATCGGCGGTCTTTGCCGTTTGCAATTCGGGCAAATGTCGCTCGTGAACAAGACTTGGTTTCTGCAATATGGACAGCTCTCAAGCATGTTAATACAACATTTATACCACTCTTTGATTAAAGCCACTCAGATAAAATCGTGTCACCCCCACAACGGCACCGGATACTCACCAGCTTCGACGAGCTTCTTGATGCTGGCGATGACGACTGGCTTATCCTTGCTATGAGTCACGCTGGTATAAGTTCTCGTGCCGCAAGGTAACGTGCGCGTCCGAGAACGGCAGGGGCGACAGCCACTCCCGCCATTCGCAAAAGCGGGGCGATGGTAAATTCTTTGACGCCGAGCGCTTCCACTCCAAGGACTTCGCCCCGCGCATCCAAGTCCACGGCAACATGCGGCCATTCGTTTTGGACGACGGTGCGCACGGCCTTGCCGCTTTTTTTGAGGCGGACGTAAACTCCGGCGCACTCACGGTCGATCTCTACCTGGGGTGCGGCAGTGAGTCTGGCTACGAACTTGGGTTTAGAATTGCGATTACTCATTATATTCGGTCAGGATGTAGCAATCTTTAACTTCGGCTTTGACCGTTTTCATGCGTCATCCGATTACCTCGGTGCCGGGAGGGGGTGGAAGCAAGTGGCCGTCTGTTTTGAGTTGTTTAACGCGCTGGCTAATGGTTTCCACCGACTCTTGGGGGCGTTGCTGCCGTTCTGCGGTGTAGTCGCCAGAGCCAGTGCTGAATTGCTGCGCATAGCGGGCGTAGTCCACAGGGCCGAGGCTGGCTCGCAGCACGGCTTGTGCTTTCTGGTTGATCTCGTGCAGAGCTGTCATGGTGCGTGATCGGTTGGAGGCCAGTTAATCGGATTGATGAGGGTGACGCGTATGAAGTTGTTGGCACGTTGCGAGCGTCTTAAGAGCGATTGGTCGGTGGTGAGGAGG
>JAYVQB010000093.1:0-2622 GCA_043757085.1 Verrucomicrobiota bacterium | reverse complement strand
CCCATGGATTTGAACGACCGGAGCATCAGTGATCGGCGGACTCGTTTCCCCATCGACTTGGGCTACAAGTCGAGAGAAGAATAGGCAGTGGCCGAGTAGCCCCCGGAGATTGGCTGCTTTGAAAATTCGAAACGACATCAGGAATGTAGTATAAACCTAAAAACGGCAATGACTATGGATGCAAAAGAACGCAAAGCCAGAAAGTTGCAGCAAGATTTGGTTCCACAGCAGGCTCACCTTTTTGGTTAATGCCTAATTCATCGTAATGTCTTTCTTTTGTGCTCTTTGCGTTTTCTGCGGCCATTCCATTCATGTTTGTAGGCTAAACCAAGCCGCGACCGGAAAGCTGGCTCGCCCCAGTCATTTGGCGACCCATCCTGAAGAACTGCAAAGACATATTAATGCCATTGACAAAAAAAAAAAAAACTGCAAAAATCGACACAACGCCCATCTTTACCTCAAGTGCCATGAAAACCCAAGGCTTCCTCCTCGCCTCCATTTCCTCCCTACTCTGCCTGGGTTCCGCCCACGCTGCTGACGCCGTCTTCTCGTCCGCCGCTCTCGGCGCGGGTAACAATGACGCCAACGTCGGTCTTTTGAGCACGAAGACGTATCTGAATGCGGTGAATATCGAAGGGGGCGCGTTGACGATCAACGGGGTCGGCTTTGCGTCCAGCGCGGGTGGGAATCCGAGCGGGACGGGATACACCATCGCCGGCGTTGCCGTTACCTTCCCCGGCCCCGGCGGCACGAACAACGTCACCGGCCAGCTCGGCTCCTTGGTGGATAATTTCATCTACAATGGGAATCCCGGAGTCTTCACGCTGACCGGGCTGACGGCGGGTCAGACGTATTCGCTCACGTATTACAACCGCTCGTGGTCTGGTGGACGGATTCAGGACTTCACCACCACCAGCGGGGCGACGACATCTTTCAATCAGGACTTCAACACGGTGGGCGACCTGAATCTGCTGCGCTACACCTTCACTGCGAGCGGGACGAGCGAGGCGCTGAATTTTACTCCGCAGCCCAGCAACGGGACGATGCACATCTACGGCTTCTCGACGGAGCAGACTTTTAACAACACGCGGACGAGCGGGGCGAATTGGACAACAGCGACGTGGTCGGTCGGCGTGCCGAACGCCGTGGGTGCCAACGCGGACTTCACTTCCCAAGGCGCACCGACGGCGATCAATCTCGATGCGGCGCAAACGGTGGGGCACGTGCGGTTTGACGGCGCGAATGCCTGGACCATCTCCGGCGCCAATACCCTGACGCTTCAGGCGGACTTGGGTGCAGTATCCGTGCTCGCGGCGTCCTCTGGCACGCATACCATCTCGACAGCGGTGACTCTCAACAGCGACGTGCTGAAAACGGGAGCGGGAACAATAGTCCTCTCGGGCGCAATCACCGACAACGGTAAAAATATAACGCTCGGCGCGGGCACGTTGGGGATTGCGAATGCCTCGGCGCAAACGATGAGCGGGAATATCTCCGGTGGCGGAAACCTGGCAAAAAGCGGCGTGGGCACGCTCACCCTCACTGGCGCGAATACCTACACTGGGGCGACGACGGTCACTGCGGGCACCTTGAAACTGCAAGCCGGCAGCACGCCGCTGCTTACGGACAATTTCACCGCCACCGGCAATCCGAATACGCTCGATCTCAATTACAATCTCGCCAACCGCCAGACCGGCACCGCCGCCACGCAAAGCTGGACCGGCACCGGTAACACGCAGGTGGGCAATCCGACGAACGTGCAGCAACCGGCCGGCACCAATGGCGACTACCTGCTGCTCGCCTTTGGCGGGCAGGCCAAGCTCGGCAGCCTCGGGCTGTCCACCGGCAACGTGCCCGGCCCGCTCAAGATCAACTTCGACATGTTTAAGGGCAACACTGGCACTTCCTCGGAGTGGACGAGTTTTACTTTGAGGACCACCGGCGACGGATTCCCAGTCGCGGGCTCCGGTGAATTTGGGTTCCTTTATCGGAACAGCACCGGCATCACGATTTTCAACAACGGCGCTGTGTTGGAAAATCTCGCCTCCACCACCGGGGGGGACAGCTTCGGCTTCTATCTCGCGGACTCGGCAGGCACCGGGTCGGCATTCGCGGGCAATGGCTCGCGCGTGATCGTGACCCAGGGCGGGAGCGTCCTCGGTAGCTACGCGCTCAATGCGAGCATGGCGACGAGCCTCATCGCATTCGGATCGGCCGGCGGGATGATCGGCGGCGTGGACAATCTGGCAGTGAACAACTTCAGAACGAACGTGCTTGATCCTACGACGGCGGTTTCCCTCACCACCAGTGGTGCCACGCTGGAACTTGAAGCAGTGAACCAGACCGTGGCCTCGCTCAGCGGTGTGAGCGGCAGCGCGGTGAAACTCGGGATATTCTCGCAGTTAAAGGTGAACGGCACCGCCAGCACGACCTTCGGCGGGGTGATCTCCGGGACGTTCGGCTCCCTCGCTAAGGACGGCGCGGGCACACTCACGCTCTCCGGCGCGAACACCTACAGCGGCATGACGACGCTCGCGGGTGGCGTGCTCAATGTAGCCACCTTCTCCGATTTAGGCGTAGCGGGCGGACTCGGCAATTATTCATCCGATGCTACTAATGTCG
>JAYVQB010000092.1:0-10209 GCA_043757085.1 Verrucomicrobiota bacterium | reverse complement strand
TGAAACGTGCCATCAATGAAACCTTGAGACACGGGTTGGCGAAATCGGCCGCCGCTGACAAGCTGCCAAGCTTCAAGGTGAAAGCCCATGCCAGCGGTGGATTTCAACCGGGCGTGGATAGTGCGAAGCTGGGACAGCTTTCAGATGCTCTGGAGACAGAAGAATTTCTCCAAGGGGTGCGCCGATGATCCTGCCCGATGTGAACGTTCTCGTCCACGCCTATAACACTGGCGCGGAGAAACACACACAGGCTCGGGCTTGGTGGGAGCAGACGCTTCGTCAGCCGGAGCCGGTCGCGCTGGCGTGGGTTGTCATTCTCGGCTACGTCCGCATCATGACGAATCCGCGTGCCGTGCCGCGCCCCATCAGAGTGGCGGACGCCGCACGAGATGTGCGGGCCTGGCTTGCATGTCCGCAGACGACGGTCATCCACCCCACGGAACAACATGCAGACTTGTTTCTTGGATTCCTCACGACACTCGGCAAGGCCGCGAACCTCACCACCGACGCGCATCTGGCCACGTTATCGTTGGAACATCACGCTCAGATCGCCTCCACCGACAATGATTTCGACCGCTTCAAGGGAGTGCGTTGGTTCAATCCTCTTGAATGAGCATCCTTGATTTTTTTCCAGATTGCATCGTGACGGGTGACAAGGAGTGACGCGTTTCCTACCGCCGGCCTAAACCCAACCGCGCAGCGGCAAGAAATAAAGCTTCGAGATTTGCTGCTTACGCAGAGGTAGCTTCGGTCGGCGGTAGAATACACGCCGTTCCTTGGAGAATCCCCAAAAAAGAAGGAGCGCGAGTGTGTCGCCAGACCACTCGCCTAAAATTGGGTCTAAAACGCGGCAGCATCCCAGACACTAAATTGGCGAGTGGTCTGGCGACACACGCGCACTTCTTCTCAATTATGCCGTATTCACAAAAAAATGCTGGACAAGAAATCATATTTCTGCTATTTCTGTCTTGACCGAAATCCACGACATGGACACTCTCCCGCCTATCGCCCGCAAGTTCATCCTCCATTGGGGTGAAATGGGTGTGCGCTGGGGCATCAACCGGACGATGGCGCAAATTCACGCACTGCTGTTTCTCTCCGAGGAGCCGCTGAACGCCGAGGAAATCTGCGAGACGCTCGACTTGGCGCGATCGAATGTGAGTGTGGCAGTGAAGGATCTTCAAGGCTGGGGCATCATTAAGCTGGTGCATCTGTCCGGCGATCGGCGGGATCACTTTGAGAGCATGAAGGATGTCTTTGAGATGTTCCGCACCATCGCCATCGAACGGAAACGCCGCGAAGTGGATCCCACCTTGAAGCTCATCAATGACTGCCTCGATGACAGCGGCAAGCCAAAGGCTTCGGATGCCTATGTGCGCGAGCGACTGGAGTCGATGAAGGGGTTTTTTGAACTTGCTTTGAACTTCACCTCGCAGGTCGAACGCATGAGCACGCCCTCGCTCGTCAGGGTCGCCAAGATGGGTGACAAGGCGCTCAAACTTCTCGGACTCATGGGGGGCTGACTTTTTTTAACATTGCATTTCGTTTATTTCTGAAACTTCCGTCAATATTAACATGAACAACATCATCAGCAATCTGCCGCGCTGGGCCTGGATGTGGCTCCTCGCGGGAGCGTTGTTTATGTTGGGGAAAGCGGCGGTATTTGTGCAAGCGAAGCGGCGGGGCGCGTCATGGTCGGGGTGGAAAACGATCGCTTGGTTCGCCCTGTGGCCAGGGATGAATAAGAATGATTTCAATGAGTGCGGGCAAAAGTGCCCGCGCTCCTTTCCGTTTGCCATCTTCAAAGTTTCGCTCGGGGCGGTTTTACTCTGGGGCGGGGCGCGGCATTTTGCTCATCCCCTCGCCGCTGGTTGGTGCGGCATGATCGGATTGATCCTTGTGCTGCACTTTGGGGTCTTTGATCTGATTGCGACGTTTTGGCAATCGCGAGGATTCCGCGCAGCACCTATTATGAACACGCCGATTGCATCGCTCTCAGTGGCGGAGTTCTGGGGCCGGAGATGGAACAGCGGGTTTCGCGATCTGGCGCATCCATTTTTATTTGTGCCTGCGGCGCGGCGATGGGGACTGCATGCTGCGCTTTGGGTTTCGTTCGCCGTGTCTGGGATCGCACATGAATTGGTTATCAGCGTGCCTGCGGGCGGCGGTTACGGGCTACCGACCGTCTATTTTCTACTTCAAGCGCTGGGCATCACATCGGAGAGGAGAATGAGCAAGTCCCTGAATAGCCGGGCTACTCGCTGGTTTTTCACCCATGCGTTTACGGTGCTGCCAGCATTTATTCTCTTTCATCCGCCATTCGTGGAGCGGGTGATGATTCCATTCTTCCACGCTATCGGAGCTTTGCCATGAAAACACTCATCACACTGTTTACTCTCGAAAATTTTCTACGACTCGCCGGTCTCGGCCATTTCGCGATCCTCACCGCCAGCGCACTGGTGCCGAAGGTGCTCGATTGGAAAACCGCCCTCAAACCTTTGCCGCCATTCTTGCGCACGCTCTTCTGGGTCTATGGCGTCTTCATCGTGCTGACGATCATCGGCATGGGCACGCTCACACTTTTCAACGCCCATGCCATGGCAACGGGCGATCCGGTGGCGCGTTCACTGGCGGCCTTTATCGCCGTGTTCTGGGGCGCGCGGCTCTTCGTGCAACTCTTCATCTTCGATTCGCGCCCTTATCTGACGAACATCTGGCTCAAGCTAGGCGATCACATGCTGACCGTTGTCTTCATTTTCTTCACTGCCATTTACACGCTCGCAGCTCTGAACATGAAATTCTAACCCAAAACCAAAACCCACTATGAAAACCATCCTCGACTTCGGCTTCAATCATCTTGAACTCTGGCTGCAAATCATCGCTGCCACGCAGATCGGCCTGGCGGTTCTGAGTTATTTTCTGCCGCGCATCATGGACTGGAAGGCGGACATCGCCCGCATGTCGCCGCTGGTGCGTGATGTGTTCGAGATTCATTCTTGGTTCATCTCTATCACCCTTCTTATATGGGGCGTGCTGACGTGGAAGTTCGCGGGGGAGATGGCTCATGCGCCGACGGAACTCTCGCGCTGGCTCTGTGCTGCCATCGGAATTTTCTGGAGCATCCGCTGCGTGATGCAATGGACGCATTACGACAGAGCACACTGGCGCGGCAATCCCGGACGCACGCTCATCCACTGGACGCTGTTCTTTGGCTATGCGGCATGGACGACGGTGTATTTCATGGCGGCTTTTCAAAAATGAACACGATGGCAACTGCATCAATCGCCACCACGCTTCCGAGCCATGCGGGACGCGAGCGAATGATGCAGATGCGTTGGGAGCCGTTGTTTCTCGCCGATTGGGATCGCACACTGATGTTGCATTACAGCGTCGCGCCAGAAGTGCTGCAACCGTTTGTGCCCTTTGAACTCGATGTGCGAGATGGCAAAGCTTTCGTCAGTCTGGTGGCATTCACAATGCGCGGATTGCGACCACGACGCGGAGGATGGGGCACTCGAATGATATTCAAACCCATCGCGACGCATGAGTTCCTGAATGTGCGCGCCTATGTGAAACATGGTGGCGAGCGCGGCATATATTTTCTCGCGGAATGGTTGCCGAACGCACTGAGCGTTATGCTCGGACGACCGATGTTTGGTTTGCCATATCGGCTCGGGCGATTGAAATACGATCATCAGCATGAGCGTGGCTGGATCGCGGGTGAAGTCACATCAAGCTGCGGGCGTGGAAGATTGCGATACCGCGCGGAAATCGGCGATTCATTCGCGCCTTGTGAGGCGGGGACGTGTGATGAATTCCTCATGGAGCGATACACGGCGTTCACAAAATGGCTTGGTATGAAGCGGCGATTCCGCGTGTGGCACTCTCCGTGGCCGCAATGCGCGGTTCGTGCGGATGTCACCGAAAACACCCTACTGCGTCTGACTGGCGACTGGGCGGATCGCGCAGAATTTATTGGAGCCAATTATTCGCCGGGCGTTGCAGGCGTGTGGATGAGCCGGCCTGCTTTCGTGAAAAAATTCCAATCTCAAAACAAAAAAATATGAACACGAATAAATCGGAAAATATAATGGCGGCGGCATTCACTCGCTTAAAACGAATCAAGACAGCAGCACGTCTGGCACTTGGCTTCGTCTGGGTCTGGGAAGGGCTGGTGCCGAAGATGATTTGCCCCTCGCAGACGCAATTCGAGATGGTGCGCCGCAGCGGATGGTGGATTGGATCGCCGGAAGCAACGCTCTGGTGGCTCGGGGTGGCGATGATCGGCGCAGGACTGGCGATCATGTCGGGCATTAAGGAAAAACTCGCCGTGCTGGTGGCTTCGCTGTCGGTGTTGGTTTTGATGGTGCTGGTGATCGGCACTCACCCGGAGGCGCTCTGTGATCCGTTCGGCGGACTGGCGAAGAATTTATGCCTGTTCGTCTGCGCGGCCTTGGTGTGGTTTTGGCCGCGGGAAAAAGTTGGGTGAAGCTGAGCATCGGCTGTTGAAACTCCAGCTTCATCAACGTTCGGCAGGTCTGGAGACCCGCCGGACTCTGACGGGACAAAAGTCCCATCTTCCATTCACTGCTCGATAATTAATTGTCGAACTCCCATTCAAATGAGTCATAGTGTAGCGAAACTCATACCAACACCCATGAAGGCCATCTCCCACTCCGCCAGCATCCTTGTGTTATTTTTGCTAACACTCACACCCGTTTCTCTCCAGGCGGAAGACAAGCCCAGCCTCAATAGCGACAAAACCAAAGACATGCTCGACAAGCTGGTGGGCGAGGCCAAAAAAGCCGCAGGAAAAATGCAGGAAAGCGGCGACAAGGGGAACACACTGTGGTCGCACTCGAAGGAAATTCTGGCTCTGCCGAAGGCGGACTATCTCAAGCGCGCGGATTCAGGATTGAAAACCTTGTCAGCGGAAATCCAGGCGCTGGGCGAGGCGGAAAACGCGGTGAACTCGCGGCCCTATTTCAAAACGCGGATCGAATCGCTCAAGCAACATCTTGAATATTGCCGTCAGGATATGGACAAGCTCAAGACCGCAGAGTCGGAAGAAGTATTCCGTGTGAAGCAGAAGAAGTTCGACCGTGTTCTGGTTTTCCTCGGTGACAACATTTCTCTGGCTAAACAAGAAGCTGGACTTTAATACGCCACAGTTGATCGAACTAAGCCCGCAATTATGAACATGCTTTTCGGCGTGGCTCTTGTGATCTCGCTGGTGCTCATTGGAGTAGGCATCGTGGTCGGGCTGATGGGCTGCGTGTTACTTTTCCTTTTTGTAACAGCGGGCGTTGTGACATCCTCAACCGTTTTCGGGATACTCCGAGGTAATGTGCAGGCAGGTCTTCGCGCCTTCTGGTATCAATGCGCCACGCTTGGCGGCATTCCCGCCGGTCTCATGTGCGTGTTTGCGGCACAGTTCCTTTTCGCGCCGTGGGAGCAGGGCGCGGAACCTTGGTTCGCCGGTGCGTTGGGCGGGATGGCAGGCGCATTATCGCTCGCGATGATGATTGACTTCCTGATGCGCAAAGTTGCGGCGTGGCTCGGCAGCAGGAACTGATATGAAAATATATGACCTGATGCAAGAAGTCTGGCTGCCCGGCGTTTAGCACTTCTGCCAAATGCCATATCCATCTCTATGAAGCAAAACTCATCATCCAACCGTCGTCGCTTTCTGCAATACACCGCCGCTGCTGCCTGCTCACCTTTCATCTTGCCCTCCCGCATCTGGGGCGCGGAAACAGCTCCAAGCGAGAAACTGGTCATGGGGTTTATCGGCTTGGGCACGCAAAGCCGGGGATTACTCAATCGTTTTATCTCAGACGACAGCGTGCAAGTCGTCGCCGTGTGCGATGTGGACAAGACTCGCCGCGAGGACTCGAAAGAATTCGTGGACAAAAAATATGGCAATGCGGACTGCAAAGCGGTCAATGACTTTCGCGAGATCACAGAGAACCCGGCGATCAACGCCGTTTGCATTGCCACGCCCGATCACTGGCACGCAATCGTGACCATCAGCGCGCTGACGCATGGCAAAGATGTGTATTGCGAGAAGCCGCTGACCCACAACATTCACGAAGCCATTGCTGTCACTAGGATCGCGCGCGAAAACAAGCGCGTGCTCCAGACAGGATCGATGCAGCGTTCCATGCAAGAGTTTCGCGTAGCTGCGGAACTGGTGCGCAACGGCGTCATCGGCAAGGTGCAGACCATTGGCATCGATATCGGCGATCCCGCGGTGCCGAACGCGAACAAGGCGGAGCCGATGGAGCCGGGTCTCGATTGGGATCGCTGGTGCGGACCGGGGCCGCTCACACCTTATAGCAGCGTGCTCAGCCCGCGTGGTCGCCATTCTCATTTTCCTCATTGGCGTATGACACGCGAATATGGCGGCGGCATGATTTGTGACTGGGGCGCCCATCACATTGACATCGCGCAGTGGGCTTTGGGCATGGATGAAAATGGCCCCGTGGAAATTATCGCTCCCAAGAAATGGGACGATCCGCAAGCCCGTGGCGCACAACTGGTCTATGCAGACGGCACCGTGCTGACGCATAAGAGGGCAGAAAATGGCATGAGCGGCGCATCATTCTTCGGCACCGATGGCGAAGTGCATGTGAACCGTGGGAAGTTCTGCCTCATCCTTAAAGGAGAAACCAAGCACAAGTTCTGGGACAAAGAACAGGGCACATCGCTGGAGCGCGAATACACCCTGAGCGAGCGTGAATATCTGGCCGGGGCCAAGACGAAGCTCTACGTCAGCAAGGATCAGATCAAAGATTTCCTCGCCTGCGTGAAAAGCCGTCAGAAGCCCATTTGTGATGTCGGCATCGGAGCCAGCAGCGCCATTGCGTGTCATCTGATGAACCTTGCTTACTACCACGGGGCGAACATAAAATGGAATCCGACGGAGCATAAGTTCATCAGTGGCGGTGAGGACAAGTGGCTCACGCGCGAATAT
Source organism: Verrucomicrobiota bacterium (assembly GCA_043757085.1). Taxonomy (GTDB): domain Bacteria; phylum Verrucomicrobiota; class Verrucomicrobiia; order Verrucomicrobiales; family Verrucomicrobiaceae; genus VFKE01. The sequence goes on along the minus strand of JAYVQB010000092.1, from coordinate 3,233 downwards.
CGCGGCGAGTGGAAGGTAGCTTGAAGGCGCCAGCAACTTGGGAGCGCGTGAGTGTCTCAGACCACTCGCTGCATTTTATATAATGAAGCGAGTAGGCTTTGCCATACCCGCGCTCCCATTTCCATTCACATCTCCATCTCCACCGGACAATGATCCGATCCATGCACGTCTGGTCGGATGCGCGCGGCCTTGAGCTGCGGGCGCAGGGCGGCTGACATCAGCCAGTAATCAATGCGCCAGCCGACGTTGTTGGCGCGGGCATTGGCACGATAGCTCCACCAACTGTATTGCTGCGGGCGCGGATCGAGTTCGCGGAAGGTGTCGATGAAGCCGGCGTCGAGCAGTTTGCCAAATCCATCACGCTCCTCGTCGCTGAACCCAGGGCTGCGGCGATTTTCCTTGGGGCGCGCGATGTCGATCTCCTGATGCGCCACATTGAAGTCGCCACAAGCGAGGACGGGCTTTGACTGGCCGAGACGCGAGAGATAGTCGCGGAAATCGGCGTCCCATTTCATGCGGTAAGGCAGGCGCTTGAGTTCCTCCTGGGTGTTGGGCGTATAGACATTGACCAGATAATAATCCGGGAGCTCTACGGTGATAACACGGCCTTCATTGTCGTGTTCGGCGTGGCCGATGCCCAGCGTGTGGGATTTGACCGGCAGCCGCGTGAGCACGGCGGTGCCGGAGTAACCTCTCTTGCTGGCGGAATTCCAAAACACCTGATGATCCTTGAGCCACGAGAGGTCAGCCTGTTGCTGCTCCGCCTTTACTTCCTGGAGGCAGATGACATCGGCATCCGCGCTAGTGATGTAGTCGCGCAGGCCCTTGTCCATGCTGGCGCGGATGCCGTTGACATTCCATGAGATGAGTTTCATTTCCGGCATTCGGATGAGGCTTGAAATGAATCAACAATTTTTGATAAGTATTTATGATATGCTCCGTTTCACCAGTGCCATGAACAGGTTCACCACGCTCCTCCTGCTGATGCTTGGCTCTGCGCAAGTGATTGCGGCAGCCACAATAACCACCACCGAAGCCGCCCGGCAAATCGACGATTTGCTGGCAAAAGACTGGGCCAAGAACAAGCTCAAGCCCAATCCACCGGCCTCCAATGAAGTTTTTGTGCGCCGCATCTATCTGGATGTGGTGGGCCGAATTCCGACATTCCGGGAGACAGATGAGTTTCTCAAATCTCAAAGCGGCACCAGGCGCGCGGAGTTGATAGACAAACTTCTAGCCAGCGAAGGCTACGTTCAGCATTACTTTAATTTCTGGGCAGACATCCTGCGTGCCCAGACCCAGCCGCAAAATGGCGGCGGCAGCGTGTCCGGCATCGCCTATACGAACTACATCAAGGAAAGCCTCCGCACTAACAAGACTTATGACCAGTTCGTGCGTGAACTGGTTTCTGCCCAAGGCAATGTCTGGGCCAACGGAGCCATTGGTTATTATATACGGGATCGCGACATGCCGCTCGATAACATGGCGGCCACGGTGCGCGTCTTTCTCGGAACCCGCATCGAGTGCGCCCAATGCCACAATCATCCGTTCGACAAATGGAGCCAGATGCAGTTCTACGAGATGGCCGCCTTCACCTACGGAGTGAACAGCAATGATTACAACGGCGGCTCCATGAAGGGCGTGCGCAACCTCTTGAAAGAGCACGAACAGGACATGCGCCAGAAAATCAAGGAGGCGGGAGGCAAGACCAATCCCGAATTGATGAAGGAGCAGGAAAAGCTCCGCGTCCAGTCCAAGCACGTCAATGAAGCCCTGAACAAAGTGCGGGATCCGCTACGCTACACCACGCTGGAAGTTCGCGAGCGAGCGCTCCAGCTCCCCATGGATTACAAATACCCCGACGCGAAACCCAAGGCCACCGTCCTGCCTGCCGTGATGATGGGCGGCAAAGTGGAGTCCAAAGAAAGCGCGAGCATGCTTGATGCCTATGCGAAATGGATCGCCTCTCCGGAGAATCCCCGCTTCACCAATGTGGTTGCCAACCGCCTGTGGAAAAAGCATTTCGGCCAGGGCCTCATCGAACCGGTGGATGAACTGATGGACAATACCGTGGCCACGAATCCGGATCTGATGACTTGGCTGGAGAAATACATGGTCAGCGTGAATTATGACATGAAGGCTTATCTGCGGGCGGTGTTGAACACGCAGGCTTATCAAAACAGCGTCACGCGCGAGGAAGTGCCGGCGGGCGTTGCCTTTCATTTCACTGGCCCGCTGCTGCGCCGTCTGTCAGCAGAGCAGATGTGGGATTCATTCGTCGCGTTGATTAATCCCACACCGGACATGCCAAATCTGCCAGTGCGCGAAGAAGCCAAAAAACGCATCTTGAGCTCCAAGAAACTGAGCGATGCCGTGGAGTCGCTCACGCCCGAGGAATTGCTCAACGGCGCGGAAATCGCCGGGCAAAAATTTGCCGAACAGGCGCGACGGCTGAAAGATATCCAAATAAAAATAAGTCAGGCGCGCGAAGAGGGCGATAAGGACAGAATTCGCGAACTCTCGAAGGAGTCCGGCATCATTCAGAACGCCGGCCAGAAAGCTGTGAACGAACACGTATTCGTCCCGGCCTTGAAAAAGCTCGCAGGTAATGTATCCGGCAAAACTGCGGGACCAGAAGAAAACCTTGCCGGCGAACTAGCCCCAGTTGCGGAAAACATGATGATGACGAAAGGCGACATGAAAATGGAGACTGTCATGAGCCAGATTCAGATTGATGGATACGACCTGCCCAAGAAAACAAAGGATCAGATCGCCGCCGCACAGGAAGAGCAAAAGAAAGTGATGCTCGACGAAGCCACCTACTTCGGTCTCCCGGAAAAAGATCAGAAAGCCTACCTGCAATACCGCCAGCAACAGATGCGCACGTGGCTGCGTTCCGCGGAAATCGAAAGCCCAGCGCCCCGGGGTCATTACCTGCGTGAGTTCGGACAAAGCGATCGCGAGACCATTGAGAATGCCAATACCGAGGCCTCGGTTCCGCAGGCTTTGGCGATGATGAACAGCACGCTTTTGCCACAGATCATGGAACGCTACTCCCAGCTCATGCTAACGATCAACAAGAGCGGCAGCCCCGAAGAACAGGTCGATGCCGCCTATCTGACTCTCCTTTCCCGCAAGCCAACGGACAAAGAAAAAGGTGTCTGGCTGAACGCGCAGAGCAAGGGGTTGAGCACGATCGATGATCTCATCTACGCACTGATCAACACCCAGCA